>JAEEKG010000081.1 GCA_016282315.1 Clostridiales bacterium
ATGATTTTTTTCGTTTTATGAGCTTGATTTTGTTTGAAAAGGGTGCTATTGTAAGATGTAGAAGACTTTTGCGGGGGCATTTGTGCTCCGATGAAGGTTCAAACTTTATGCTCGTTTAGCGAGTTCAAAGAACAATCTGAGGACAAACCGGACATGATCGAAGTGAACACGTCATATCTTTGGCAGACGCTGACTATCGTTGATGCTAAGATTCGTTGTGCTTCGGCTCAGATCTCCTCGACCGACAACATTCTCGCCGACATGAGTGTTTCCACGCCTGTGTCGACTTTTTTTATTTCGGCAAACACTTCTTTGCTGCAGATTTCAGCATAAAGGGTTTTACGGCTTTTGTGTTTGGGCGCCGCCGTTGTGGGATTCATTTTCCCACGACGGGGCTACGGCATAGAAAGATTCCGGTTTACACGTGGCTTTCATTGAAAACAAGCAGGCCACCACTGAGAGCTGGACCGCATATTCGCGAAGTTCAAACCGACGCACGTGATGCACCTGACTGCGGAAATACTATCACGGACTGGATGAAGCGGGGGAAGCCCAGTTCAAGTTTCATCGCATTTCCACGTAGAATCCTGAAACATATCAGCAGCTGGATTAAAACAATGTCCTGATAATCGGCAAAGAGGATAAAATCAACGCTGAATACTGATAACACCTGACAATTTGATTACATAAAAATAGGTACAATCATGAATATCGCACTGCTTATAGCCGGTGGTTCTGGAAACAGAATGCATCAGGACATTCCGAAACAGTTTCTTACTGTCAACGAAAAACCCGTTATTATCTATACTTTGGAAGCCTTTGAAAAGCATCCTGAAATTGATGCAATTGCTGTTGTATGCATAACAGGATGGGATCAAGTCCTTCGGGCCTATGCAAAACAGTTTAACATCAACAAATTGCTTTTCATTATTCCAGGAGGCGCAAAAGGACAGGATTCCATAAGGAATGGTGTTTTTGAGCTTGAGAAACACTATAGTCCAGATGATTTTGTTATAATTCACGATGCAATCCGTCCAATGATTTCAGCTGAGATTATTTCTGACAATATTCGTGTTGCTCAACAACACGGAAATGCGGTTACGGTAATTCCCTGTGCAGAAGCGATGCTGGAAACAAATGGAGGATTAAAGTCAATAGCATCGTATCCAAGAAACAATCTTAAAAGGACACAAACGCCTCAAACATTTCATCTTAAGGATATTTGCGCGTTACACAGACAAGCTTTAGAGGCTGGCATAGAGAATTCAGTAGCATCTTGTACCTTAGCAGTTGAATTGGGACATGAGGTTTTCTTTTCTACTGGATCAGAAAAAAATATCAAGTTGACGACAATAGAAGATATCGATATTTTCAAAGCGCTGCTTGCAGCAAAACGTTCAAGCTGGCTAAAGGATTGATTTGCGCTATGATATATGATAGCAGACAATGGATTGGAGATGTTGACGCAACAGTAAAATCGATTAAATGTATAGACGAACTTGCAAACAAATCGGTTTTGATAACTGGAGCGGCAGGGTTGGTTTGTTCAGCTGTTGTTGACATCATGATAAGATACAATGAGACACACCAAAAAAAAATACAAATCATCCTGGCAGGCAGGTGGTTAGAGGAAATGGCAGCGCGCTTCGGAACATATATGCAAAAAGAGTATATTTCTTTTGTGATCTACGATGCGTCGAAATCAGACAATTCTATCCCGCTTCATAGTGATTATATAATTCATGGAGCAAGTAATGCGTCCCCGGATATGATTGTGAAAGAGCCGGTGGAAACAATGCTCAGTAATTTTTCTGGATTAAAATATCTGTTCGATTACGCAAAGGACTGCAAAACAAAACGGGTCCTTTATATCAGCTCAAGTGAAGTATATGGCAGAAAGGAATTTGATAAACCCTATGAAGAAACGAACTACGGCTATATTGATTTGCTTAATGTCAGAAACTCGTATTCAATAGGAAAAAGAGCTGCAGAAACATTATGTGTGTCCTATTCTGATGAATACGGGATCGAATCCGTAATCGTTCGCCCTGGACATATTTATGGCCCGACAGCCTCGCCCTATGATACTCGAGTTGCGTCAGCATGGTCATATTCCGCCGCAAAGGGGAATGACATCGTAATGAAAAGCGATGGATCACAGATTCGAAGTTACTGCTACTGTCTTGATTGTGCATCTGCGATATTAACCGTTCTTTTACGAGGGAAAAACAAGGAAGCCTACAACATTTCAAACAGTGATTCTGTTATAACGATCAGAGAATTGGGAGAAATCATATCGGATGTTTCCGGCGTGACTTTCACAAGAGAAGAGGCAAGCTTTGATGACAAGAAAGCCTTTAATCCGATGAGCAATTCTTCTTTATCGAATAAAAAGCTTGAATCATTAGGATGGAAGGGACTATTTGATGCCAAGAGTGGTGTCAAACATACTGTTGAAATCCTAAAAGAGACACTGTGACCTGAATCATAAACTGTATTTTCAAGGACTTTTGAGACATGTCCAACTGGACCTCCTCAAAAGTCTTTTTTTTTATCTTTTTTCCGGTCAGAGCGTTGCCTGTTTGTTCCAATAGTTCCGCTTAAATCGGGCAGGTGTCTGCAAATTCAACGTGCGTTGCGGCCGTTTTATGGTGAAGAATTCGACAT
>JAEEKG010000082.1 GCA_016282315.1 Clostridiales bacterium
ATATACAGGGACTTTGACACATATAACATTTGAGCGGTTTCTCATGTTACAGAGACCTTTCTCATAGCCTACTCAACCACTTTAATCACTTCGCATGGCTTTTATCCCATGCTCGGCGATTCAATCACCGAGTAGTTGACCTGACAGGAAAATCAGTAATACTCTTTTCACTTTTTAATACCTCCACGCACTTTTCCGACTCCGAGGAACACTAAGAATACGAATATGTCAACAGCTACTATTGTTGATCCTACAGGAGTTCCTGACAATATTGAAACAAATATTCCGATCAGTGCACAGCTCACGCTTATTACAGCTGAACAGATTGTAACTGATTTGAAGTTCTTGAACACCCTCATTGCCGACAAGGCCGGGAATATGACAAGAGCGGAGATAAGAAGCGAGCCTACAAGGTTCATTGCCAAGACTATTATAACAGCAATTATCACGGCTATAAGAAGGTTGTACAGCCAAGCCTTCATTCCGGTGGCTCTGGCAAAATTCTCATCAAAAGTAACCGAGAAAATCTTGTTGTAAAAGAATATGAATGTCGCAATCACAAGTACGGACAGTATTCCGCTTATCCATACATCTGTCTGGGACAAAGTCAGAATTGATGTCGAGCCGAACAATGTTGAGCACACATCGCCTGACAAATTGCTGGATTTGGAGAATATGTTCATAAGTAAATACCCGATGGCAAGCGCACCCACCGAAATCATGGCAACGGCAGCGTCTCCCTGGATTTTTGCTTTCTGACCTGTTTTTAACAAAAGCACTGCACATATAACGGTTATAGCAAGTACCAAAGGCGTCTCGTTTGTGAGTCCCACAACTGCAGCTACTGCCATTGCTCCGAATGCTACGTGAGATAGACCGTCGCCTATGAATGATAATCTCTTTAACACAAGTGTCACACCGAAAAGCGATGAACACAATGCGACTAACACTCCCACTATTATTGCGTATCTCACAAAAGGATATTGCAAATACAAAGCGAGTTTGTCAAATAATTCAGCCATTGCATTCACCCGCTTTCAGAAAAGCGCTTGCAAAACCGCTATTGACATATTCTTCTTTAGTTCCGAAAAAGATGTCTTTGCCAATATGCAATATGTGATCAGCGTATTTCACAGCCGCTTCTATGTCATGCGACACCATTACAATCGTGATCTTTTCTTTTTTATTTAATGATTCTATCAAATCATACATCTCATTTGTGACAATCGGGTCAAGTCCCGACACAGGCTCGTCCAGCAGCAGCATCTTCTGAGTGGCGCAAAGAGCCCTGGCCAGCAAAACTCTTTGCTGCTGACCTCCGGATAGTTCCCTATAACAACTCTTAGTCAATGACTCAATTCCCATTCTTGAAATGTTGTCTTTAGCCATCTGTTTTTCCTGTTTGTTATAGAATGGTCTTAAGCCCATTCTGTTGCCGCAACCGGAAAGCACTATTTCCCATACGGAAGCAGGAAAATCCCTTTGGACATCTGTCTGTTGAGGCAAATACCCTATTTCATTGGACTTCAAACCTTCGCCCATGGATATTTTCCCTTCCATCGGCGACTGAAGTCCCAGCATGGTCTTTATAAGTGTGCTCTTTCCCGAACCATTTTCACCGACTATGCACAAATAGTCACCCTGCTCAATTGTAAAATTGAGTCCGTGCACTATTTCCACTCCGTCATAGCCCAGGCAAAGATCATTACTTGTCAATAATGCCATATTGAGTATTCCTCCATTAACTTAATGCGTCTTTTAATACCAATAGATTCTTCTCCATAACAGACAAATACGTTTCACCTTTTTCAACGTCAGACCTGTTTGTGGACTGCATTGAATTAAGTGTCAATATTTTCTGGTTCTTTGTCTTTGTCGCCTGCTTTAGTGTATTTGCTATTTTTCCGTTTGAACTCTCTATCTGAAGTATTGAATTGAGTCCCAGTTCGTCGAGTTTGCCAGCTAAGAATATGATTGTCTCAAAACTTGCTTCAGTATCTGCGGAGCATCCGTCAAAAGCTGCATAATATTGTATATTGTAATCTCTGCAAAGATATGCAAAAGGGAATCTGTCAGCTACAATCAATGTATTGAAAGATGACTCATTCACAACTTTTGAATAATTCTCATCAAGTTCAGTTAGTCTGCTTAAATAATTGGCTGTGTTTTCCAGATATTTTTTGGCATTTTTGTCATCTATTCTTGAGAGTTCAGTGCATATATGTTTTGAGAAGAGAACTGCATTTTTCAGCGAAAGCCAGACATGCTCGTCATGTTCGTGCACTTCTCCTTCTTCGCCCTCTTCTTCAATTGCCCTTGATCCGAGAATTTTCATGAGATTTATAACGGTTCTGTTCTTGTTCATGGGATTTTCCAGAGCTTTTTCGACCCAAAAATCCGACTCACCTCCGACATAGATGAACATGTCGCAATTGGCTATCTTTACCATGTCATCTACTGTCGCCTGGTAACTGTGAAGGTCCACGCCCTTGTCTAAGAGCAGTGTTACATCAACTTCTGTTTTTCTGTCTCCCAGTATCTGCATTACCCAGTCATACTCGGGGAAAATAGTTGTTACAATGCTTATTTTTTTCTTATCTTGTTTCGGTCCTGAGCAGCTTGTCATGAGCGCAAAGACCATCAATAAACAAACGGATACAGATATTATTCTTTTAGTCATAAAGATATTTTTCTCTTTCTACACGTTTCGCAAATGCCGTAAAGAACTGTACTAGAGCTGTCAACCTGGAAATTGGATTCCTGCATAACATCCTTTATAAGGGTGTTTGTCGCCGGGGTATCCAGGTGATAAGTCTTTCCGCATTTGGAGCACTCAAGATGCAGGTGATTTATGCACTCGTGCGAGCCCACATATCTGTAAACGGTTTTGCTAGATGTGCCAGTCATGGTCTCTTTTATGAGCCCTTGCTTTTTTAAAGCGGCAAGGTTTCTGTAAACAGCGCTTCTGCTCGCCTTTTCTCCCATCAACTCTATTATTTCATCTGAAGACAAGGATTCATCGTGATGCTTTTCAAGCAGCTCATATAAAGCCTTTCTCTGCGATGTCATATATGCCATATGTATTAACCTTCCGATTTGCAACATTTGCGACTCAGTCGCAAATTGGATTGTATAACCATTAAATGGATTTGTCAACACAAATCTGCAAAAATTCCCTACTTTTTTATTTAAAGGAGTATTGCAACACAAATGCAAAGTTTCATAGATTCAATTAAAAGCGCCATAGAGTCAGCCATTCTGAGCATAAGAACAAGCTTTCTTGACTCCGTCATAACATGGTTTTATGAAAAGATTACAGAAGGCTGTCAGTCTTTGTTTTCTTCCATGACAAATATTGGGACGCAGCTGTTTGAACTAGAATGGGTCAAAGCTGCCCTTGGCTTTTTCAATATGTTCGGCTGGATGATGTTCATATCGGGCTGCGTTGTCGCAATTTTCTCTATAGCAATTACATATATGGATACAGGTGTATTGAGTTTTAAAAGACATATACTTCCAATAATAGAAGGGCTTATTGCGACTTCTCTGTTCACAATAGTTCCCGTCGCACTGTATAAAGCGAGCGCAAATCTGCAATCCACCTTCATTTCAGACCTGTCGGACACATTTTTAGGCGCGGACTTATCCATTGCAACTGCAGCAAATAACGTAATAGATGCAATTGCAAAATTCTATTCTGACAGGCCCATTATAGCTCTGGTATTTGTCCTAATTATCATCATATGCATAGTTAAGGTCTTTTTGGAAAACATAAAAAGAGGCGGAATAATGCTCATCCAGATGGCTGTAGGAAGCCTGCATATGTTCAGTATACCGAGAGGCTTTACCGATGGGTTCAATTCATGGTGTAAACAAGTAATCGCCTTGTGCTTTACTGCATTCCTACAAACCACGCTTTTGTACATGGGCCTAATAACATTCCTTCAGTATCCACTCGTCGGTCTAGGCGTAGTACTGAGCGCATATGACGTAGCAAAAATAACAAAAATGTTCGGTCTTGACACTAGCGTAAGCATATCTCCGGCTATTAACAAAGCAAACAGCGTAATCCATCTAGGGAGGAATATATCTAGATGAAAAAATACTATTACCCTATATCAATGAACTCGTCTCCCGTCTTTTGGTTCTGGACACTAAAAGATATTGTAATCATCATTACTACAGTCATTTTGTCAATCCTTGTTTGGATCACGACAAAGACATATATCCCGCTGTGCCTTTCCCTGCTCAACGCATTCTTATCCATCCGCACTGAAGAAAAGAGTCTGAACGACCTCATAATACTTGCCGTCAGATACATATTCTTCAGACAAAAAACATACATATATCCAAAAGAGGAAATGAAAAATGAAAAAGAAAAACACAATGGACCTATTTCTGAGTCCCAAGCTTGAATCAAACACAATTAAAACGGACAAAACCGAATCCTGCTTTTATTCTGTCACTCCAAAGAACATATATCTGATGAACAGATATTCATGCGAAAACGAGTCGGAAAATCTGTCCAGGCTCATTTCGAGCATCCAGAGCCTTTCTGTTTACGTATGCGATGGTAAAACAAATTGCAAAGATAACATCCGCTTTTTAAAAAAGAGATTGAGCGAAGAAAAAGACCCTCGCATCATATCCATCCTTCAAAAAGATCTCGACGTTTTCCGCGACAAAAATGATGAAATCTCTTCCCAGAGAAATTTCTTCTTCATTTTAGAAAACCAGTCTAAGCTTAAACAGGAATTGTTTTTGTCAAGCTGCAGCGGTTTTTCTTTTGATGTAACGCCGAGCACTCAAAGTGAAATGGAAAACACATTAAAAATGCAATTTCTTAATTCTTCCCTTCCTCTGACTGACTTAGATATGCAAAAAACACAGGAAAAAGAAAAGACTTTCTTTGATTATGTCATCCCGACTTCATTTAAAGTGTGTTCAGACAAGATTATGTATTCGGGAACTTACAGAAGCATCTGGGCTATTCGAGAATACCCTCTCGAGACAAGCGCAGTTGCTCTACTAAGGGAACTATCCTGCAAAGAGAATGTGTCAATAAAGATATATTTCAGAAAAGCGGAAAAGAGCGAATCCAGAAACATAATCCGCAACAATTCAAGACGAAGTGCTTTCAAGATGAATTCCAATGACATAAGCGACCAGAGCGAAGGAAAAAAGAACATTGACGAGATGAGAAATGCTCTGGAATCTATGCAGAACACCCGCGAGTCCTTCATATTCACAAGCTGCTTTATAGAGATGAGAGCTGACAGCGAACAGGGCTTGAACGGAATATGTTCTGAAGTCGGAGATATTCTGTCTTCAATCGGAATTCTTCCTGACAAATTGTGGCTTAGACAACTTGAAGGATTCTGGTCATCTCTTCCTTACGGATACAACGCATTCGGGCGTGAATTTGAAAGGATACTGCCGTCTTCATCTGCCGGCAACCTGTATCCGCTTTCTTATTCAGGCAAAAACGACCCTTGCGGAATATATATTGGCCGCGACAAGCACGGCAGTTCCGTCATCCTTGACAGCGACAGGCGCGAAGGGTCAAAGACAAATGCCAACACTCTTATCTTAGGCAACTCCGGCATGGGCAAGTCGTACTTGACTAAGTTCCTCATTTGCAATCTTTTGGAACAGGGCAAGAACGTCATCATTTTAGACCCTGAAGAAGAATACACTTCTCTTACAGAAAACTTAGGCGGCGACAACCTGACGCTTGGCAGCGGCGACTGCGTAATAAACCCGCTTGAAATCTTTGATCGGGATAAAGATTTGTCCACTCACATCAGTTTTTTGAGAGATTTCTTTATTCTCTCCTGTGAACTCAATCCCAACCAGTCAGACATTTTGAGTTCAATTCTTAATAAATTGTATGACTCATTCGGCTTTAACAGCACTTATGACATACAAGGCATTCCGTCTTCGTCTTATCCAGTTTTATCTGACCTAATGAATCTGTGCGTCTCCGAATACAGAAATATACAAGACGGAAATGACTCATTTTACACAAAAGAAAGTCTCAAAAGTCTCTGCATGTCCCTGCACACATTGTGTGTAAGCGAGTCATCCCCGTGCTTTTCGGCTCACACGAGCATAAAAAACGGCAGGCTCATCAGATTTGGTTCAAAAGAGATAATGTCCAGCGGCAAGAGAACGAGAAACGCAACCCTGTTCAATCTTCTTGAATACATGAACGGAAAAATGCTTTCAGAAGGAAACACTATCATAGTACTGGATGAACTATATATGTTTTTGTCCAGCAAACCATCGGTCGAAAAGATACGTGAGTTTGTAAAGAGAGGAAGAAAAAAGGAATCTTCCGTCATTCTGTCAACACAGAACATAGAAGACTTCCTTTTGCCCGAATATAAGGAATTCACCACTCCCCTTTTCACTCTGCCATCCCAGAGGTTTTTGTTCTCTCCCGGCAACGTCAACTATTCCGAATACAAGAACATGCTCAATATTTCAGAAGACGAGTGTGAACTACTAAAAAAGCAATCTAGAGGCAATTGTCTATTCAAGTGCGGCGACAGCTCCTATCTATTGAATGTAAGGGTGCCTGAATATAAGAGCAGATTGTTCGGATGTGAAGGCGGAAGATAAATGAATAATATCAAATTAGCAAAAACTGCTGTCACAACAGTCGGCACAAAAGAAGGACGATGTACTCTTGTCAAAATACTAATTTGCATTCTTTCCTGCATTTTGCTTATTGCCATTTTGCTGTGTTCTTTTGTTGATTCTCTGCTTGCTTCCTTTATAGATCTTCCCATACAAGTTGAAATAGACAGTGAAATAGAAATGAAAATAGAAGAATTGGATTTGTCTCACAATTCTTCCTCTGCTTTGAACTACATATATCTCAATTTCCTGTCAGATAAAGAAATTGATATTGATGAAATAGAACAAATTGCAAATATGCTGACTGAAGAAAAAGACAGCCATGAAATCCTTGAACAATTGTCCGGAGAATATGGCTTTGTTTTTGACAAAGCTGATGAAGAAATACTTAATGAAATTTTAGGAGAGTCCTGATGGAACCAATAGCCTATCTGATACTTACTACAATTATCTTTTCCGTATGCTCATTTGTTCTGTCCTATTGGGGATGGGCTCCGAACCTAAAAAGCATAAAGAACAAAAGACTCGAAACAGGCCAGTACGGAGCAGAAAAATTCGCAGATGATAAACAAATACAAAAGATGTACAAAAAAGTTCTTTATGAGCCTCAAAAGTGGAGAAAAAACGAAAACACTCTGGGTCTTGTCCCAGGCATCGTCATAAACCAGATTACAAAGGGCAAAAAGACATATGCTTTCGTTGAGCAGTCTGATGTTCACGCAATCATGCTCGGCTCATCAGGCGCAGGCAAAACGTCGTTTTTTCTCTATCCGAACATTGAATACGCATTGGCAACCGGCACTTCTTTTCTTGTAACTGACACAAAGGGCGACGTGTACAAAAATTACGCCGGCATAGCACAAAAGTATTACGGGTATAGAATCAGCATACTGGATCTGAGAAATCCCTCGTATTCCGACGGTCACAACATAATGGGCATGGTGAATATGTATATGGATTTATACAAGGCAAATAAAAGCAATCTCACATACAAATCCAAAGCTGAAAAATATGCCAAAATAATCTCAAAAACCATAATCTCACCGGGAATCAAAAACGAGTATGGCGCAAATTCTTTTTTCTATGATGCAGCGGAAGGCCTTTTAACATCATCAATTTTGCTAGTGGCTGAATACTGTCAGAATGAATACAGACATATAGTGAGCGTATATAAAGTGATACAGGACATGATGGGATCATCTGAAAAGAAAAGAGTTACGGAATACTCTAAACTCCTAAAAGATCTGCCTGACAATCACAAGGCAAAGTGGTTTGCAGGAGCTGCACTCAATGCTAGCGACCAGGGCATGGCGTCAGTCATGTCCACTGCCCTGTCCAAACTCAACGCTTTTCTAGACACTGAACTTGAACAGATAATATGCTTTGATTCGTGTATAGATACAGAAAAGTTTTGTTCGGAAAAAACAGCAATCTTCATAGTGCTTCCCGAAGAAGACAACACAAAACATTTCATGGTCAGCCTCATAGTCCAGCAAATGTACAGAGAAATATTGACATTTGCCGATGAACAAGGCGGAAAACTCAAAAAGAAAGTACTGTTCTTTCTGGATGAATTCGGTTCAATTCCTAAGATTGAGTCAGCTGAAATGATGTTCTCAGCTTCCAGATCAAGAGGAATAGGAATAATTGCCATCATTCAGTCATTTGCACAACTTGAAAAGAATTACGGGCGCGAAGGATGCAGTGTAATATGCGACAATGCTCAATTGACAATATTCGGAGGTCTTTCACCGAATAGTTCCGATGCTTCAAAACTCTCTCAGTCGCTAGGAAAAG
Source organism: Clostridiales bacterium (assembly GCA_016282315.1). Taxonomy (GTDB): domain Bacteria; phylum Bacillota; class Clostridia; order Oscillospirales; family CAG-272; genus CAG-841. The sequence continues at coordinate 8,440 of JAEEKG010000082.1, forward strand.
AGACAATGCAATCTGGTTCTGTTACCGTAGGCAACAAGTTAAACAGCACAAATTACTCCATGATTGAACACCCTCTTTTGTCACCCGTGGAATTAAAGCGACTTCCAAAAGGCGAGTTCATTATTATGAAGTCAGGTTCTTATGCAATGAAGAGCAAATTGAAACTGTACAAGGACTGGGGTATTACATTTGATTGTCCGTTTGAAATCAAAAGAAAGCCGCCCAGACCTGTAGCTTATGCAACAAAGAACATATTGACAACAAATATAACTCAAGCTTCAAACAAACCGTTTCTAGCAGAACAACTGGCACAGAAAAATGCAAAATAATTAAAATTATGAAATTTATTTTCATATTTCCTCTTGACAAACGAATTTTAATTTCGTATAATATAGCCATCAAAAATAGTTCTGAGTCGAGCAGCAGAGTATTGATTCTTCTGATCAATAGCTACCGAGAGCCGTAGGGACAGCATTTTGTCATGCTTCCGTACGGCTTTTTTTATGTTGTCTCTACGTATTTTCCAGTCTTCTCTGCTGTGACTTTACGGAGGGAAACATGAAATACAACGCATTTAGCGAGTACAGCAAACTCGTAAAAAACACCGAATCTTATTCAGAAGAATACAAGAAAATGGGAATGAGCGAAGAATCAATAAAAGAATTAGTTAAGTTCGATTATGAGTCATTCAAATCTGATCGAAGATTCTATTCCCATATTTCGGATCTGTCTGTTGACGGAGATGAGTCCTCAATAGATATTCCGTGCTATGACACATACTTCTTTGATTCCGACTACTCTTTTGAAGGGATTGAAGATGAGAGATTAAAAAAAATATTGAGAGGAGCAACTGAAAGGGAAATGACTATTCTGAACATGATCGTACAGGGATATACATTCTATGAAATATCTAAAAAGCTCAATATGACATTATCCGGCATTTCAAAGATAATTCACAGAATGAAGAAGCGTCATGGGTTATGATTCTTTGAGTTATTTGCCACTTCTTCAATATTTGAAAACAAACGTTTTTTGAGCAAAAAAACTATTGAAAACAAACGTTGTTAATAGGGTTGTTCAAACTTGCATTTAACAGCAAGGAAAACAACCCTGTTTTGTTATATCTGAATTGTTACAACCCCAGTGCTCCTATTGGTACAACAAACACGCCATCTGCTCTTTTGTACGCAATATCGCCATAGGCGGTTAATACCATGAGGAACGATGGTGATTCCATTTTGTCAATATCTATCATACTAGACAATTTCAAAAGAGACTTGCTCCCTTCTTCGATCAGTTTGTCTCCTCCGAGTTTGATTTCTATCAGCCCATATTTTCCATTTCTCAAATGAATGACTGCATCACATTCAAGCCCATTTTTGTCTCTATAGTGATAGACACTTCCATCAAGTCCGTCAGCATATACCCTGAGATCTCTTATGGCCATTGTCTCAAACATGAATCCGAATGTTTTCAAATCATTCATCAGATCACCTGGACCAAACCCAAGAGATGCAGCAGCTATGGAAGAATCTGTAAAGAACCTGGTATCAGAAGTTCGTATTGCGGTTTTTGATCTCAAATTCGGATTCCAAGCAGGCAAGTCTTCAACTACAAATATCTTTTTCAGAGCCTCAATGTAGGAATGTACAGTTACTCTGTTTAAGGATTCGACATCATTTATGCCAATATCTCTTGCAATCGTATCCTCGCCAATTTGGCTTCCTTGATTTCTGGAATATGACCTCAGGATTCTTTTTACTTTTTCAGGATCGTGCCTGACATTGTCTACTCTTGAAATATCTGAATAGATAACTGAGTCACAATAATCCCTGGCTAGATTTAAAGCTAATTTTCCATTTAGGTAAGTTGCTATAGGCCAACCTCCTCTGCAAACAAGATATGCAATATCCCCTAGAGATAAACTTGATTTGCCTTGAATGCTGTCAATACCGTCAAACAATTGTTGTAAACTGACTTCTCCCGTTGACTCACCTGATTCCAGCAAACTCATTGTGCGCATCTTAAGCCATGAAAATCTACCTGTTCCCGTGTGTGTCATTTCACTCAAGTCTGCTGGTGTGCTTGATCCTGTAAAAATAAACTGTCCGAATTTCTTTCGATGGTCTACTTCAAATCTGGCTGCATCCCACAATTTTGGTGCCAGCTGCCATTCGTCAATCAATCTGGGAGTTTCACCTTCCAACAATATTTCCGGGTTTGAATCGGCCAGCATAATATTTCGCTTAAGAGATCTAGGATCTGCCATATATAAAACGCTTTGTGACACTTGCTCTGCAGTAGTTGTTTTACCACACCATTTGGGCCCTTCAATCAGCACTGCACCTTTGCCAAGCAACTTCTCTTTCAAAATTGAATCTGCTATTCTTTTTTTGTAGTCAGACATATTTTCACCCCTCCATTTTTCACCTATCATATCCCGTTTTCGCCATTGTGTCAATATTATATAGCACTTTGGCGCAATTATAACTAACACTTTGGCGCTTTTTCGTTCTATTTGTGACTTTTCAAATGACCCGGAAACACCCAAATATCAACTAATATGTTTACTTTATCAGTTATTTCCGTTACAATATTTTCAGACATAAGAAAAAAACCAACCTGTATGGAGGTTTTATGAAGTGTTCCAAATGCGGAAACGAACTGCCTGAAAACGCCAAGTTTTGCACCAAGTGCGGACAAAAGGTAGAAGTAGTTTCAGAACAAACAACACAAGAAATCCAACAAGAGCCACAAGTTAATACTGAACCAATACCCCAAGAACAGACCAAGTTTAATTACAATGCGCCCATCACAAGCGGAGAAACCGCTATGGGAGGCACCGGCAATACAGATGATTATTCATCAGGCGGTGTTATTCCGGGACCCGGGAAAGTTATAGGCGGCACATTCAAGTCATTCTTTCGTTCAATAGGTTCAGCTTTCAAGGATCCTAAGAGGCTTATACCCGCCATTGTATTGGCGGTCATTTGGCTTACGCTGAATATCCTTCAGGCTTGCGGTATCAACCCTGTACCGACTCAGATACTGTCATTTCTCACATTTGCAAACGGAGGGATGAGCGGAGGCTTATTCGGAGCTATCGGTGGCATAATCGGGAAAGGACTGTTCGTAGGAGCAATCTGCTCGATTATCAGGGTCATAACAACAAAAAACAAAACAGGAAAAAGGTCGCTGGCCGAGAGCCTTAAAGGTTCACTCGGTTTCACTCTTGACGCGCTCGGAGCATATATTCTCGGCGCGGGCGTTGCCGTATTCCTGTTTTTATTAATCTCAGGAGGAGCTACAAGGATGGCGTGCCTTGGAGGACTTGCAACATCATATCTAGCCGGAAGATCCGCTTTGACAAACGGATTTTTGACTAGACTTCTCACTTCTTTCATCTCCAAGGGCAAGACAAAACCGAGTCCTGTTCCTCAGGGAATAGTCAAAGGACTGGCAGCCGGATTTGCTCTTTCTTCTCTGCTGGGCCTTATCAACATCAACCTAATCCTCATAATTTTAGGTTCTGTTCTGATTAACGCCGGGATTGTCCTCATGATTTTACAGCTCACAGGGGTTATAAAGATTGGAAAGGAGGAAAAAGCAAAATGAAAAAAAGAATAATTGCTCTTATTACTCTCATTCTCATATTATCTTTCTCTTTTCCGCTTATTGTGCACGCTGAATGGCGTGACGTAATCCCATCGGGATATAAGTACCCGGACGAATACTTCAATCTGGAAAACGGGCTTCCCAGCAATGCGTTCGGGCCGAAAAGTGTTGACGGAGTGTATCTGATGCACTGCGTCGTCAAAAGCGATTATGTAGAAAATGTTCTGAAAAACAAGATATGTCTGGAAAACAGCCAATTCGACACCGGAAAGGATCTGTTTGAAAGCTGGGAAAAATCCGGGTTCTTCCCTGTTCTGGAAACACAGAATCAGACATTGAACGTAACGATTGAACGCAACGCCAAAAACGATGGGTTCTACAAATACGAAGGTCATTTTCAGGCAGGCGGATATGTCGACGGACCTGAAAACTCAAGTGGATTCTTCAAGAGAGTCGACAGTTTTACTTCAGAAGTAGTCGTTAATATTTCAAACGTAGTGTTCAAAGACTCAAACATTTATATGGATATCGATGGTTCTGTACAGTATCAATACCATATAGATGGTAACATCCAAGGAAGTCCTCCGGGCGGATGGACAGAAGAAAACACAGCTGAATTCCAGAGTTTCAGAAATTCTGTAAAAGATGGCCAAAAATTTGAAGAAACAAGACGAGAATTCAAAGCTTTAGGCGCCAAGTCCTCTTTTGAACTGGATTCAGACGGAAAAACCATACGATTCGTCCTTGCAGTAGGTGAAATTGTTATGACTTTTGAAGTCATGGGTGTTCTTCCAAGCGCAGGCGCAACAGATCCTGCTACTCCGGGAGTCACTCAGCAAGCTCAGCAGAATCCCGGCGAAGACAGCGGTGTCAGTGTACCGGCTGCTGTCGTTATAGGAGTAATCGGCGGAGGTGTTGCACTATTGGGCGCGGCTGCAGCTTCAGGCAAAGAAAATCCCGAAGACGACAAAAAGAAAAAGTCATACAAGATGTATGTTCAGAAAGATTTTGGTGATGCCATAAGGAAAGGCAGTGAAAAGCCATCGGTTATCCGGGCAAGAATGGCCGAAGTGGATCCGGGCGGAGCCGAACATGACAGAATCGATCTGACTGAAAAGATTGGGGTCACGAGCGATGGAATGACAGTACACAGCGTCGTATTGTCCGGCAGATATTGCGAAGCAACCGTCAGTGTTCCAAAAGAGTACGACAAAGATACAGCCAATATCACATTCACGTTTATGGGCGAAGGCGGAAACTTTACAAATACTGTAGTATTCCGTATAGTTGACGGCCCGTCACTCAAATTCATAGATGAGACTGACGGAACTCTGTATGGCAGTGGTTGCGGAATCAATGCTATTCCGGGCGATGGATTCACATACACGGAAAGATTCATGATAGTGGATGCTCCCGTAGCTCCGGGTCTGAAAGATATTACAGCGGTAAACACAGTTGAGTTCGATGTCAAATTTGAATTGACGGATCAGCAAGCCGTATACAAGATGACAGTTAAGAACAACACTAAACCCGAGCCGGAACATGACATCTTCGCTAAAGTAAAAGATGAAAACTTTGAATTGAATGTAGTTGTAGAAGGCGAAAAAGAGCCTGTAAAGGGATATGTCACCATGAAGATGTACCCTGAAGGCATTACAATTCAGTCCCGCGATGAAGGCAAAAAGGGTGACATTAAATATGTTCACGTCCAAGCTTACGAAAAAGAAGAATACGGCGGTCTTGACAACAAGTGGCAGGTGAGCGAAATCAAGTTCACTCTCGCACACAAGGGTAAAGACAAATCCATCATAGATCCAAAAGAAGCCAAGTACTCTTTTGAAAAGCTCAAAGGCGCAGGCGGTATGGGCATGAGAGCCGATAAAGAACAGTGTCTGGCTGAAAAATATGAATACAAAGAATCATCAGGCGAATACAACGACAAGTTCACATACACATTCGAGCCTAACGCAAACTTAGGCGAACCTGATGACGGAACATTCATTATGGTGCTTTTGCCTGCTAAATGCGAGTTTGACGGCAAGACTTATGAGGCGGAAATACCTCTTCGTCTTCGCGGAAAAGATCCTGATCCTATGAGCGATTGGGAAAAGGAATACAAAGAACTTGAACGCAGAATCGAAAAGTTCTCTCTTCCGGAAAACAAGGCGAAACTCATACACGAACTTAAGATGTGTGCTCTGGATCCAAGAGCATCGGTATCTGAACTCAGAGCTACCAGCAAATGGATTTTGCGCGAATACATGTCTTACTGGACGACAGAACAGTCAAGAGCTGAATCAGAAGCGCGCACATATAACGTAATAGTCAACGTGCTTGAGTGGACCAAATTTGCAGGTGATTGTGCGTTCTCATTCCTCGTAGCTGCTTATGCAGGACCAGTAGCTGAAGCGCTCATATCCCCGGCTAAAGATTTCATCACGGGTGCTATAGGCGAAGTAATCGCGGCACGCAACTACGGAGAAGCAATAGACATAGACAAGTTTGAATTCTCAAAGAACCTTGCTGCAGCCGGCGACAACCTGGTGTCAAACAACATCAAACTCACAGACTGGCGTAAAGCAGCTGCAACTCTCGGCGGATACTTCTGCTATTGTGCTATTAAGAACTACATTATTAAGCTCAGAGAAAAGAATGAAGCAGATTTCTACGGAGCACTTTGCGAAGCCTTCAAAGATATGACGCTAGCAGCTCTTAAATCCAAAGCGGGCGATCTCATAGGCAAATGGCTGAAAGAAAGCAAGAAATTCCAGGAAAAGATAGGACCTAAGATAGCAAGCTGGTTCAAAGAGACAAGCTTTGAAACATTGCAAAAACGTCTCAACGACGCTCTAGGCCTCGAAGGCGAATTGAGAAAACTTGCAGGCTATACAAACGATCAGATATTTACTGCCAAAGTAATTGATGTGGTAGAAAAAGTCTTCAGCAACCTTGCGGGAGCCGGTTTTGATAAAGTTCGTGAAGTATACGACTCATCAAAGTTCGGCTTTGAAGGTGGACATGTTACATATTGTTTCAATATTGACTTGTTCGACGCTTACCATTTCGGAATCAAGCTCGATCTGACAAAGATATTGCTCAGTATGACAGGACCTTTCTTCTCATGGCTCTATGACTACTTCTTCTCAGGAGTACCATCTGCTGCTGCAGTTGTACAGGCACCGAGAGATCCTCAATTACCTCCACCAAAAGATTAAAAGATAAACCGAATATACAAAGACTCGTACTTACAAAGGATTAAAAATATCCTTAAAGTACGAGTCTTTTGTTTGCTATTCTAAGCAATATGTTTTATTTAGTGAATGTCTGAATTTCTGTATATTGTCCGCGAAATTTGAATTTTCCAAAATTTGTTTTTGATTATAATTTTCTTCTGTCCATGTTAGACTGGGACAGCAGCAAAGGTGTATTCTGTTATTTTATCTCGTAGCCTTCACCAGTTGTATGCGCATATTTCATCTATCCTGCACTCTCCTTCACTCTCAAGAATCTCCAGAGTGAACTTCGGTGCTCTGATTGCGGGGATTGGAATAATCTTCTTTTTTCCGATTGTTTCACCATAATATATGCAAATTTTTCTGCTTGAAGGAGTGGGTCTGCTCGGGATATGTGCCCAGAGTTTGAATCTCCTGCAAGCTACACCTTTGGATATATCTTCCTTTATTATTACCGATTTCACATTCGGAATAAAATCCGTATCTTTAAATTTATCATTAAGTGTTGAATATGAATACTCTATGGAATAAGTGTTTTCAGACTCTTTTACTGCTTTTTCAAACGGCAAAGGATATGAATACCTCTTGTCAATTTCAGCCTTTAACTGCATCAATCTGGCAATATCTGTTTCAGGCAAGAGACCTCTTTCGTCAGGACCGATGTTAAGCAGCAGATTTGCCCCTCTGCCCACTGACATCTCATACATTCCGATTAATTCATCCACACTTTTCAGTGAATATTCATCTCTGTCATAGAACCAGTGTCCCCTTATTCTGCAGTCGCACTCATAAGGCATGAACATTGTTTTCTTTTCGCCAAGAATTTCTGTTTCAATTATTCCGGTGTTGTTCAGAGGAGCATAACCATCTTCATTTCCCACCCAGAATGTATCGGGGTCCCACATTCCGAAAATAATGATGTCTGGTTGAAGTTTGCGTATTACCCCTATTATTCTCTTCTGGTCATATTTGTGTCCTGCAGAACCACATCCATCAAACCACAAATAGTCTATCTTTCCGTAATTTGACAGCAATTCGGATATCTGATTAATGAAATAGTCGTCGTATTCTTCTTCTTTATCAAATGTAACGGCTGTCTTGCCCCATTGAGCAGGAGAATAGTACAAACCTACAGCTATGCCTTCTCTTCTGCACGCTTCAACATATTCTTTTACCACGTCGCCTTTTCCATCTTTCCAGTCTGAATAGGCAACTGAATATTTAGTGTATTTTGAAGGCCACAAAGCAAATCCATCGTGGTGCTTTGTGGTCATAACTGCGTATTTTGCTCCTGCTTTCTTGATTGCTTTAATCCATTGAGAACAATCAAGTTCAGTTGGATTGAAGGATGAAACAGGCATATCCACCCCGTCCCAATCCACATGGCCCGGGTTAAATGTCCTTATTCCAAAATGAAAGAATATGCCGAATTCCCAATCAAGGAATTTCAGTTGTTTTTCCGTTGGCTGAATTAACATATATTTTCCTTTTCTATCAGTTAAGAGTGCTATTATATTCCATTATGTACTCATTTGCCAATTTGTTAAAGTTACCTTTTTGTGACGTTGCGTTGTCTACCATGAAAATTTTCAATGCGCTCAAATTGTCTATGAACTCTTCTTTGTCTGCAACAAGCTTTGCATTGGATTTTGCTGCCATATCAAGCAAACTCCACTGAGGAATACTGTTCAAAAGCTTTGCACTATTTACAAATCCGGTCAATTGCGCCTGGTTTACCACAAACACATTGTTTATTCCGTTTTCTTTAACAAATTGCACTTCTTCCCTGATGCCTTTCTGCAATGCTTTGAAGTCATTTGTGTTATTCCAGAATGAACGCATATTCTCTGTTCTGTCAGGCAAATCCTTTGTCGCATCCCAATCCCTGAAATATACATCGGCAAACGAATGAGTCTTTGCCAACACTATTACGCCTGATGAAGTCTTGGCATTTGTTGAAACACTGTATTTTAGTTCAGATATCGGTATTTGGCTGCCGCTTTTTACATAGTAGACATAATCAAAAAGAGATTACCCCTCAGCGTTTTTAATAGTCTTTATGTATTTAAACAATTTATCAAAACCATCTTTATCTGATTCATTCGGACCCGAATGAAAATGTTGAATATCAAAAACCACAAGCTCGCCTTTGTGATCTTGTAAAAAGTCGACAACATCCTGTAAGTAATACTTAAGTTCACTTGAAATCAGTCCGTGGCATGTATAGTATTCGCCCTCCACTCCAGTTATTCTGACATCCAGATATCTAACACCGCTTTTAAGCAACTGCATAGCAGAGGCGCTTTGAGCTTTAGACATTCTGCACACGAATCCTTTTGCCAGAAAATTAACTGCCCCGTTTGTGATTATACCGCTCTCATTTGCATCCACTTTTTTTGAATATTTAATCTCCGATGAAAATGCATCGTGAGCGCCAAGCATAGCTATATCTACCACTCTCGGGTCTTTATCGGCAAAAACATCTTTCATGACATATTCATAATTGCAATTCTTGTCTTCTGTTTTTCCCGCAAAATTAAAGGAAAAACTAAAAGAAACAATAAAAAAAACAACTATTGCCAGCACTATAAGCAATATGTTTCTTACAATATGTCTTTTTCCGTCGCGGCTCATTAGTTATTCTTCCTCAATTCTGTTCAAATGTGTTTGTTTTTCTTTCTCAATAATCCGAGAATTTCATCGGGGTTGTTGCACGTAATCAATGTGCATCCCCTCTCTATAACTTCATCCACGCCTTCTTCATCACAAATTGATGCGCCTGCCCATGGCTGAACTCCCATTTTTGTCATTTTTTCGCAATCTTCTTTTGACGCAAGGTTGTGTTTGTCGTAGAAGGAAGCGAACATACAACAGCAATACGCATATGAATACGGGTCAATTGTCAGACCATCCGATGTCACCATGTTGCAAATCGGGAAATACACGTGCTGTCTGAACTTTTTTCCATATGTTTGGAATATATATTCGTGAAGCCTTGTGTCAAATGTGTTAATTACGCATTTGTCAGTAAAGCCATAATCATCTATGAGTCTTAATATTTTGTCACACACTCTGTATGGTGTGTCATCTCTGTATTCTCTTGGGTACTCCTTAAGTTCGAAATCTATTGTCAGATTGGGGTATTGTTTTGCAAATTCCAAAAATTCAATGAATGTCGGGATTCTTGTTCCCCTGAACTCCTCTCCTTTTTTGAATCCAGCATCCAGTTTCAACAGATCAGATAATTTTGTGTCTCTGACATACCCATGCCCATCTGTTGTCCTGTCGAGCATATAGTCGTGGTGCAATACGAGTTCCCCGTCTTTTGTAACCCTTATGTCTGTCTCAAGTTGATCTACACCTGCTTCAACCGCTTTTTCAAAAGCAATCATAGTGTTCTCAGGGTATCTTGAAGACAATCCCCTGTGAGCTGCTACAAAAATATTATCTTTACTCTGAGTCAAATACTCCATTTAGTTTACCCCTCAATGTGGAAAAAATGATAAGTACAATAATTATATATTTAACGCGCGTTTTTTGTCAACTTGTACAAATATCTTCGTTTGGGTTTATCTTTCATTGTATTGTTTTTATGAACATGCTATAATATATGCGGGTAGAGTTCTGCTCTATCCAAAGAACCACAAGGAGGACGTGTTATGAAAATTAAGTATGTTACAAAACAGGTCGAAATCAGCGAAAAGTTGACAAACCTTATCAACAAAAAGGTTTCAAAACTTGACAAGTATTTCAAAAAAGAGCCTGATGTATGTGTAACTCTTTCCAAAGTGAGGAACGCAGAAAGACTTGAACTAATGGTTTCTGCTTCCGGAACACTGTTCAGAAGTGAGGTAGAAGGTCCTTCATTTTATCATGATATCGATGACGCAATAGAAGTCATCGAGCGCCAGATCAGAAAGAACAAAGGTCGTCTCGAAAAGAAGATGAAAGATTCATTCGTAGCACCTACTTATGAAGTCGAAGATCCGTATGAAGATGCTCCTGAATTTGTAGTAAAGAAAAAGAAATTCGATTTGAGACCAATGACAGTTGAAGAGGCTATCATGCAAATGAACCTGCTGGGCCATGAATTCTTTGTATTTGTAGACCAGGATACAGATGTCACATCAATAGTTTACAAGAGAAAAGATGATTCTTACGGTCTTATTACAACAAACAAATAATTAATTGTCTACACCCCCAGAATCCCGGCAACGGGATTCTTTCTTTTTGTGGGGATTGTTGGTATAATTACGTGGAAGAAACATGAAAAGAGCTCATAATATGTTAAAAAAGAACGACTCACTGATTGTAGATATAACTGACATAACTAATGAAGGCTATGGTGTGTGCAGACACGAAAACTATGTTATCTTCGTTCTGGGCTGCGCTACCGGAGACAAGGCCGAAATAAAAATGCTTAAGGTTTTAAAGAATTTTGGGTATGGCAAACTTGTCAAGCTAATAACTCCCTCCCCCATAAGGATAGAAAACGAGTGTCCGTCTTTTCCTTCTTGCGGAGGATGTGTATTCAGACATATTGAGTACGCAGAAGAATTGAAAATCAAAAAAAGCATTGTCGAGCACAATTTCAAATCTATAGGCGGTATAAACATTGAGCCTTTGGAGATAACAGGTTCACCATTAATCGAAAGATACAGAAACAAAGCTGAATACCCTGCTATCCAGGTTGGCAATAATATTAAATTCGGTTTTTATGCAAGAAATAGTCATCGTGTCATATCTTGTGATGACTGTCTTCTTCAACCCGATGTTTTCAAGCCTATTGTTGAATGCATACAAAATTACTGTGACAAAAACAAAATAAAAGCATATAACTCCGAAACAAAAACCGGTACTATCAAACACCTGTACATAAGGTGTGGAATTGAAACAAATGAAATAATGGTTTGCCTTGTTTCAAGAAAAAGCAAATTAATAAATGAACACGATTTGGTATCTTCTCTTCTGCGAACAAATGAACACATAAAAAGTGTAGTTTTGGATATCAACAGCGAAGACAGCAATGTAATTCTATCCAACAACTACAGAATCCTTTACGGATCAGAAGTTATTCATGAAAAACTTAATGGTCTTTCTTTCATAATATCGCCTCTTTCTTTCTTTCAAATCAATAAATACGTGACTGAGCTTTTATATAACAGAGTTTGCGAATATGCTTCTCCTTGTAAAGATGATGTGATTCTTGATCTTTATTGTGGAACCGGAACAATTGGCCTAACCATGGCTGGAAAAGGAAGCAAACTGCTTGGAGTGGAAATAGTTAAAGAGGCTATAGATAATGCTGTCATAAATGCTTCAAACAATAATATTACCAATGCAGAATTCATATGCGGTGATATCAGCAAAATTTCAAACAATCTGCATCAAAAAATACAACCATCAATTGTTATATTAGACCCGCCAAGATCGGGTATAGATGATAATACTATAAATCAAGTTGTTCAATTGGGACCAAAAAAGATAGTAATGGTTTCATGTAACAGCTCAACTGCCGCTAGGGATTGCAAGTTGTTTGTTGATAATAATTATTCAGTAACTCAAATATCTGCCTTCGACATGTTTCCAAGAACAGGCCACGTAGAAACCGTAGTTTTATTAACCTTAAATAATCAAAAATAATCAAAATTTAATGTGAACTACTCGGTTATTCAATAGCCGAGTAGTTCACAAAGGTAGCATACGGATTCTTTTTCGAATTTATCAGGACAAATGTCCATTTAAATGTCCAGACAAATGTCCATTTAAACAAACAAGAACAAACAATTTTTAATTTAATATATGCAAACGAGCATATTACCAAAGAAGAATTGGCAATAAGAATTAATAAATCAGAGAAAACAGTTCAAAGGATTATTTCAAAGTTAATCTCTAATAATATGATAGAAAGAATAGGATCTAATAAAGATGGTTATTGGAAAGTAAAAGAATAAAAAAGAGGTGTAATGAAGATATGTCAGATTATATATTTAACCCTATTTATCCAAACGCAAAGTTTAAAACATTTTGTTATATAAAGAGTGTTGTTACCAATCCCAATATAATTGTTGGAGATTATTCTTATTATGAGGATATGAATGAAGGGCCGGAATCCTTTGAAAAACACGTTACTCATCATTACGATTTTATTGGCGATAAGCTTATAATTGGTAAATTTTGTAGTATAGCGAGGGGAGTAGAGTTCGTAATGAACGGAGCTAATCATATGCTCGATTGTTTGACAGCTTATCCCTTTGAAATAATTGATGAATTTAAAGGATTATCCAAACCATTTGGTAAAAGAGGTAATAGAGGTGATACTATCGTAGGCAATGATGTATGGATTGGTCAAAATGCTACTATATTACCTGGAGTTCATATTGGTGATGGTGCAATTATTGGCGCTAATGCAGTAGTTTCAAAAGATGTTCCTCCATATGCTATTGCGGTTGGCAATCCGGCAATTGTAAAGAAATATCGTTTTGATGAAGAAACAATTGATTTATTATTGAAGTTGAAATGGTGGGACAAAAATATAGAAGAAGTCAAAAGATTAATTCCGTTACTAACTGATAGTGATTTAGAAAAAATAAGGGCTTCTTTAAAACAATTGTTGAAATGAATATTTTATCAGCACTAAATTCGCTGCTACCCCCGAAAAATAGGGATGTATCAGCATTAAACTCACCAGCATACATGTTGAGACGGTAGTATTGATGATGAAATAAACAAATCGGGATTTGATGAGGTAGATATGGGATTTGATTTCAGCAATGCAAGGAAGAATATTATTTCTTTTGAGAAAATATGGGAAGACGCAGATTTCTTCGAAGTTAAGATCTGTGTGGAGTCGGAACATGCTTTTGTATGGCAGAATTGCTATTTGTGCGATCGATTGATCGACGACTTATCAAGGATCATAGTTGATTTTTGCGCAGGTAAAAGTGAAACCGGTTATTTTGAAAGCGGAAGTAAAACAGGCAATTATACTCCGGCATTCTCTTTTCGACTTACACATGACGGGAGAGGACATGTAACGATTGAAACGGATATAGAAATCGAAGACGTTGATGACCGAAGTCATAGATGCACTTGCAACGTTTACACGGAAATAGGATTATTAGAGCAATTCGGCGCGCGCATTCTCGGTTTGAAAAGCGGAGAACTCGGAACAATCGTTAACCTTTCGGGTATGTAATATTGTTGTCTGCTATCTATGATAAATTCCAGTTTGGCGAGACACTGAAATAAATCCGGGTATCCTGACTCAACTGGTCAACGGCATATTTTTTACGTCGAGGGTCAAGGCAACAGCATTGATAACTACATTTTTTTCACACTGTTGTCCCAAGCCATGTTGAAACAGTTTGTTCACTGTCAGCACTTAACCTATGTTTTTATCGAGACAAACATATTGTGTTAATAAACATAATGAAGGATTTTAATAGTTTTTATGATAAATCCTTTTTTTGTAATCTTTAAACTTGTTGGTGACATATAGCACCTAGAAAAAATTATTGAACTTGTTGGTGACATGTGTTACAATATGGTTGATGGGAGATGAATAGTATGAATTATAGAATAAACGAGGATTTAAAGCTTATACGTGAGATGCTAGATATGTCACAAGAGGACATTGCTAACAGTATCAGTGTTCAAAAAAGAACAATAATTAGAATAGAAAATGGAGAAAACTATCCATCTGATAATACAATAGAAAAAATATATGATTTAGCATACAAAAAAGGAATAAAACTTAATAACATAAAAGAAATGCTGTATAAGGAAGAAAATC
>JAEEKG010000083.1 GCA_016282315.1 Clostridiales bacterium
CTGGCCGATTAGTAAAGGGACGCTTTGCTCACGATGTGCCCTTGACAAATCTTCCAGCTTATGCAAAGAAACAAACAAGAGGGAAAAATCCCTCAAAAAAATACGGCAAGTTGGTTAATACCACTTGACTTTTTATAGGAGTGTTTTTGCTAACACTACACAACAGTTCAATTCGTTGTTTCCCAAAGTAAATTCCACAGTAGGAACAGGAGTGGAAAACAATGCGAGAAACAGGAGAAACGAGAGTTAACGAGAGAGGAAAAAAACAGGAAAAGTTGAAATTTCACCAAGAAATAGAATAAAATAGGCATGGCAAAAGAGCCTGAGAAATAATTTCCCAGACTAAATTCTACTATGAGTGGAATTTACTTGACGCCTAAAAGTGACAACAATTTAGGGGATTGGATCACCTGTTTAGGATCAATTTCAATGATTCCAAGAGCATTGGCTAGCTTGGAAGAGTACAAAAAGGAAAACATTTCGAAGGAACTTTTGCCATTAAATTGTTCTCGTTTAACACTATTAACATGAGAGAAGATTGTGTTAACAGTATCTTGAGTAAAAGAGTCAAAGGAAGTACCTTTCGGAGCAATGTCTCTAAACATAGTGTGATTGTGTTCAACATGAGGCTTTTGGTAAGAAGCATTGGGATCACAAAAGAAAACAGAAGTTTCTTTTGAACCGTTCAAATCGTTTTCAAAAGCAAAAACGTTTGAGAATTCTCCACCATTATCCGTGAGTACAACAGGAAAAAATTTGAAAAAGAAAAGCCTTGACTACTCAAAGAAGATTTCAAGGCACGGATTTTGTCTGCAGCATCGGCTGCAGATTTGTCTTTCAAAAGCAAACCAAACATAAAATCCGGTTCCACGAATTGAAAGGTCATGATAACCTTGCCTCCGACTCGTCCGATGACAGTATCCATTTCAACATAATTACAGAATGGATTTTCTCCAATAAAAGCAAGGAAATCCTCAAAAGATCTTCCAACTTTTAAACCAGCAGGTACATATTCAGGCTTGGGACGTTTCCTTGGCTTGAATTTAACAGCTCTCGGCAGATCAACCGGTAAAATTGTGTAGTACCCCTTGTTAATGTGTCGGTATATGGTTGACTTGGAAACAGTTAAATTGTTGGCTTTGATAGCATGGTATATATGCTGTCCGTTCTTAACTGCTCTGGAGATTATCTCTTCATTGTCGTAAAACTCTTTTTTGTTCAATGGTATACCTTCTCGTGATTCTACCAATGTTTCTCGATACTGTTCTTGTGCAGTTTTTGCCACGTATTGCCTTCTCTTATATTGGCAACTTGCATAGCGTTTCTTCTCGCATCCATTGCACACAAATGGTGCTTTCAATAATTTGGGACACGTTTCTTTCAGCTTTGAATAAGCATTAGGCAGATCAACTGCATGAATTTACTTCTTTGGATATTGTTGTCTGATCCTTTCCTATCCGCTTTCCAATCGCTTTAAACGTCATTCCTTTACATAGGCATTCTTGGATGTCTACTCGATCTTCGAACGTCATGTGTTTGTTCTTTTTTTCGTTCATATTCTGGGCCTCCTATTTCCCAGATTTAATTCTACCACTTTTTTCTTCCCACACTAAATTCCATAGCGAGGTTCCACTATGGAATTTACTTTGGGAATTAACACAACAGTTCAATTCGGTAGCAATGCAATAGAAATTTGAGTTTCCCCTTTTTACGTTTGAAAAAGTTAAAACAAATACGATTTTTTGACAAACAAAAATCGAAAAATCTAGGTATTATCTCATCTTTTTGTTTATTGTTTTTTTGGTTTAGCCATCTACGTATATATGTGGCCTTTACATTTTTTGCTCAATGAAAGAAATCATGGTTTTTGTGAGATAAACAGATAATAGTAACTAAATACAATGCGTTTTTGCTCCATTTGGTATCATTCTGTAGGTTGTTGCGACTAGATTTCATTTTCGTTGTAAAAAAATGGGGAAACTCAAAAATACAAACATTTGACAACGAACATTATTTTTGCTAATATATTATGGTGCGCGTGTGCGCGCAAATATTTAAAGTAAAATAACATACATTGGAGGAATTGTATGAAAATTATAAGCATTAAGGATGCCGAAAAAAACAGAAAAGAACTGGAAATTTCAATAGACAAGGCATCATTTGATGAAGCAGTTACCGCTGCATTCAGAAAGAAAGCACCTACTATAGCAGTACCGGGCTTCCGCAAGGGTAAAGCACCCCGCAACATCGTTGAGAAGATGTATGGCAAGGGCTATTTCTATGAAGATGCTCTCAACAATTTGGTTCCAAAGGCATATGAAGAAGCCCTCAAAGAATCAGAACTCGACGTAGTTTCATACCCTGAGTATGACATTAAGTCAATAGATGAAAACGGTGTTGTATTCACAGCTAAGGTATATGTAAAACCTGAAGGCACAATAAAGGACTACAAGGGACTCGAAGCTGAACAGACAGAAGTTGTTGTTTCTGATGAACAGGTAAATGAAGAAGTTGAACGTGCAAGAAAGAACAACGCAAGAGAAGTTGAAATTACTGACAGAGCAGCTAAATCAGGCGATAAAGTAAACATCGATTATGACGGATACCAGGACGGAAAGAGATTTGATGGCGGAAAAGCAGAAGGACAGGATCTCGTTCTCGGTTCAAACACATTTATTCCCGGATTTGAAGATCAAATCGCAGGTCATAATGTCGGTGATGAATTCGATGTAAACGTTACATTCCCGAAAGAATATCACGAAAAGACACTTGCAGGAAAAGAAGCTGTTTTTAAATGCAAACTCAACGCTATCAAGTTTGATGAACTTCCGGAACTCGACGATGAATTTGCAAAAGACGTATCTGAATTCGACACACTTGAAGAATACAAGAACGACGTAAAAGCTAAACTCGTTAAGGCTGAAGAAGACAGACAGAAATCTGTTGTTGAAGGTCAGCTTATGACAAAACTCGTTGATAATTTCACATGTGATGTTCCTGAACCGATGATTGACGATGAAGTTGAACAGAGCATAAAGAGTTATGAAAACAATTTGTACTATCAGGGAATCGATTTGAACACATTCCTCAAGTACACAAAGCAGACAATGGATGATTTGAAGAAGAACTTCAGACCACAGTCAGAAAAGAACGTTCGCATCCGTTTGGCTCTTGAAGCAGTAGCAGCTAAAGAAAAAATCGAAGTTAAACCCGAAGATGTTGAAGAAGAATACAAGCGTATAGCTGATGCTTACAAGATGGATGTTGAAAAGGTTAAAGAACTTGTAACTGAAAAACAGATCACAGCTGATGTTAAAGTTTCCAAAGCTATGGACTTTGTTCGTGAAAACGCAAAGATTAAAGTTGTAACTCTTGAAGAGAGAAAAGCAGAAGCTGAGGCTAAAGCAAAAGAAGCTGAAAAGACAGCTAAAACAGAAAAGAAGACAACTGCTAAAAAGACAACTGAAAAGAAGACAGAAACAGCTGAAACAGAAACAAAAGCAAAAACAACAACTAAAAAGACAACAACTAAGAAAACAGAAAAATCCGAATAATCGGTATTAGGAGGTGTTTATATGGCACTTGTACCTTATGTAATAGAACAAACAGGCAGAGGAGAACGCTCCTACGATATTTTTTCAAGATTATTAAATGACAGAATAATCTTTCTTGCCGATGAAGTTAATACAGCTACAGCATCTTTGGTTGTAGCTCAGATGCTCTATCTAGAAGCCCAGGATCCTGAGAAGGACATCAGTTTTTACATAGACTCTCCCGGAGGAGAAGTAACTTCAGGTATGGCTATTTATGATACAATGAATTACATCAAGTGTGATGTTTCAACCATTTGTATTGGAATGGCTGCAAGTATGGGTGCATTCCTTCTTTCATCAGGAACAAAGGGAAAGAGATATGCTTTGCCTAACAGCGAGATCATGATTCACCAGCCATTGGGCGGAGCTCAGGGTCAGGCAACTGATATAAAGATTCAGGCAGAACAAATACTCAAAACAAAACAGAAATTGAATGAAATTCTTGCCAAAAATTCCGGCAAGACATTCGAACAAATTGCAATTGACACTGAAAGAGATCACTTCATGACAGCTCAGGAAGCTCTTGATTACGGCCTAATAGACAAGGTCATGGAGAAGAGATCGTAATTTCGGTCGAAAGGACTAGAAATGGCAAACAAAAATTCATATAGCCATTACAAAAAAGAGCTGAAAGAGTGCATGTATTGCGGCAATACTGAGGAAGAAGTAGATGTTCTTTTTCCTAC
Source organism: Clostridiales bacterium (assembly GCA_016282315.1). Lineage (GTDB taxonomy): Bacteria > Bacillota > Clostridia > Oscillospirales > CAG-272 > CAG-841. The sequence continues at coordinate 4,280 of JAEEKG010000083.1, forward strand.
TCCTACCGGCGAGTACATTTGCTCAGAATGCATAGCGTTGATGTACAATCAGTACAATCATTTTTTGGAAACTCAAAAAGATGAAAAACGCCAGTTCAATAAATTGCCAAAACCAAAGGACATAAAGGCATCACTTGATGAATATGTTATTGGCCAGGACGATGCAAAAATCGCGCTAAGTGTTGCTGTGTACAATCACTATAAGAGAGTATACAAAAAACACAAAGAAGACGAAGTTGAAATTCAGAAGAGTAACGTTCTTTTGATAGGTCCCTCAGGTGTTGGCAAGACACTTCTTGCTCAGACTTTGGCAAAAAAACTTGAAGTTCCTTTTGCTATTGCAGATGCAACAACATTGACTGAGGCTGGATATGTAGGCGAAGACGTTGAAAATGTTCTTTTAAAACTTATTCAGGCAGCTGATTTCGATATAGATAAGGCTGAAAAAGGCATCATTTATATCGATGAGATAGATAAGATTGCAAGAAAAAGTGAGAGCAGATCCATTACAAGAGACGTTTCAGGTGAAGGTGTTCAACAAGCATTGTTGAAGATACTTGAAGGCACTGTTGCTAACGTTCCTCCTCAAGGCGGAAGAAAGCATCCGAATCAGGAGTACATTCAGATTAACACAAAGAACATTCTCTTTATTTGCGGCGGTGCGTTTGACGGACTGGAAGAAATAATAGAGAAGAGACGTGGTGGTTCAGTTATTGGGTTTGCCGGTGATGTCAAAAAGAGCGGTAAAGCAAGAACTGAATTGTTAAAGAATGTCACAGGTCATGATTTGATTAAATACGGAATGATTCCTGAAATAATCGGCCGACTTCCTGTTTTCGTATCTTTATCACAACTCGATGAAGAGTCGTTGGTACATATAATGACAGAGCCAAAGAATGCAATAGTTAAACAGTATGTTCAACTGTTGAATTATGACAATGTTAAATTGATTTTCACGGAAAAAGCCATAAGAGCTATTTGCAGAAAAGCAATTGAACTTGGCACAGGAGCAAGAGGTCTTAAAACTATAACTGAAAAGATTATGCTTCCGATTATGTACGATGCTCCGACAGATAAAGGATTGAAATCAATAACAATTGATGAAGATACCGTACTGGATGGCAAAAAAGCAAAATTTGAATATAAAGAATAAAAAAAGAGGATTACCGAGTCAAATCAGATTCAGTAATCCTTGTTTTTTTATATTAATGACCAATCCTGTAAGCCGGGTTCTGTCAAGAACAATCATCTATCTTTGCTATATGTTGCCACATAGCTCAGCACCTTTTGAGTGCTTGCCACCTGTTGCCCAGTAAACTGCGGTCGGGCTAACCTTTACAATCAGGTGTTGCTTCGAATAGGGTTTACACAGCCTCCGTTGTCACCAACAGAGCGGTGAGCTCTTGCCTCGCCTTTTCATCCTTACTGCAAAGCAGCGGTTATTTTCTGTTGCACTTTCCCGGGAGTCACCTCCGGCGGACGTTATCCGTTATTCTGCCCTGTGAAGCCCGGACTTTCCTCATGATAATACCTTGCGGCCTGATATCACGCGATTGTTCAGACTGGTCAAAATATGCTATTTTGTTTCTGTTACGTTAATTTGTTTGATGTTATCGCTGACGCTGCCGTTCAATTCGTTTTTGTAATCGTATCTGCTCATTTCGGTTGTGTTTGAGTAGACTACAATTCCTGAAGTAAATGGAGCAGAATCAAAGTTGACATCTTTTTCGTAATAAGCTGAAAAATATATTTTTGTTATGAGATCATCACCTGGTACTCCTACCATAGGACCTTTGTAAATATACACATAATTGTCAATTTCCGGAGTAGGGTAATTAATTAGCTCATTCAGTTTAAGCTCAGATACGAGCATGTTTGGGATGTGAAAAGAAACTCTTTCATACTGGTACAATGTTCTCTTAAACTTTACACTGTTGTAGGAGGTGTACAAATTACCGTTATTATCTTCAAGAACGAACACAAAAGGTGTGTCTGAAATATCCTCGCCAGGACGAGTTTTTCTCAATGCTTCAGTTGTACTGTTATTGTATCTTACAGTAAATTGAAGTTCTTCTGTTTCTACGATATATCTGACTTCATACAGGGTGAATCTGCCAGAAGAGTCATTGTAGTAAGATAGCTTTTGTTGTAGAACTGTCAGATTCCCGTTGTTTTCTGAATATGCCTTGACATTTTCAGGTGTTCTCAACATTGCATTCATGGCAGAAGTAGGCTCATTTGTAAAGAGTCTGAAGAGGAGAAGACCAATTAGTCCGATAATTGCCAAATGTACAATTAGTTTAATTACGAATTTAAATGAGTGCCAGGAGAATATTTTTCTAACCAATGTGGCATTTTTGAAGTTTTCCCGCTCTACATAATCACCATATTCATCCCATGAATCAGAATCATATTGTTGCTTTTTCAATTGGCTTTCTCCTTTCTGTGAATTTGCAAAACAAGTATACAAAAATTATATTAACCTGTCAAATATTTTCGAGCGTGATGTTTTATGTTTCAGCAAGGGTTGCAAAAAAATGGGGGGGAGTATAATATATGTACAACAATCTTTGTTCAAAGATAGCATTGGGGGGGATAGAAATGAAAAGGATTGTAGTATTATTAGTATTTTGTTTTGCATTGATAGTCATCATGGCATCGTGCCAAATATCAAGTGACAAAGAGACATCAACTATTGAATCGATTAGTACTTATGAAAGTTCAGAAGAGACATCAACTGTTGAAACAAACATAGCTGATGAAACTTCAAAAGAGACATCAACTAGAGAAACTACAACAGTTATAATGCATTTACATCATGTTATGGAAGAAAGCATTTCACCTACATGTGAAGAAACTGGTTATTACATAGCATGGTGCCAAATTTGCGGGGAAATATTGCACCCTGAAACAATAATTCCTGCTCTTGGACATACTCCGGTAATAGATGAAGCTGTTCCGCCCACATTCACAGAAACAGGATTGACTGAAGGAAGTCACTGTTCAGTATGCGGAAAGATACTTGTTAAACAAGAAATAATCCCTGTTTTGAATAAATTTGATATTGCCTTGGATTTCGGCAAGAGTGAATGTTACCAAATCAAATTCTCAAGGACCGATGAAACCGGATTCGAAAGCAATCGCTATGACTTCATGGTTAGTGGTAATGTTTTGTTTGCAAAGCATTATACAGAGGGCGGTTACACTGAAAATGATGTAGGAGTATTCTATGTAAAAGGTAATGAATCGGGCAGAATGATAGTTAAACTGCCAGGAGCCGATTTTGGAGCTGAAATTATAGATTCTCTTGATCAGAAATACGTTCAAGAATTGTCTATTAAAGAGATAATTCAGAATCTCACAGGTGACAAAGGTATAATCTTCCTTTCAAAAGAAGAATTGAAAGATTATATGACAAAAGCTAATGAATTGTTTAGATTTAACCTTACAAAAGAAGAAGTTGATGAAGAAATCGAATCTTTATCTGAAAAAAGTATCTTCTTAAGTGATTATGACATGCTCAATTATGACAAAGAAGAGAATTGTTACACTTACCATTCTGAGGATTGTGTTATTAAGTACTATATTTCTGATGACAGGTTATATAAGATTGAGTATTCTTCCACAATTAATGGTTTAAAACACACAGACACTATGGAATTGTCATATAACAAAATAGGAGTAGCGATACCAAATCATATATATGAGATGATTTCCCAAAAAAGCGTTCATGTAAAACCGGGAGACAACCATAACGTTATTTCTGACTTCAATCTATCCGATAATGATTTGTCAAAAGGTCACTTTGTTTTGCTAAACGATAAATTGGGCACTTTCGATGAATCGACATACACTTTAAAAGTTGGAAATAATAAGATATCTGCATACCTGTGTTTTATAAACGGATCAAAGGTATATGCAGTGAAGTATGACAACTATTAAGTAAATAAAACTTCAAATCGAGTATGGGGATTAATTTCCCATACTCGATTTGTGCGTATTATATGTTGTTTGCCGAAATCATTTCGCCCCACGAGGTAATATATGTGTCGTCCATAGGAAGTACCGGCTCTTCCAATTCTTCTATTTTTTCTACTTTTCCACTGACAAATTCAAGTATTCTTTCCCTGCAGGTAGACAGGCGCATAATCAGTCCGCCGATTCTTGCGTCCTGTATTTCAAATCCAAATGGTTTATTCACAAGTTCCCACTGGAGTCTGTAGTTTTTGTGAAATTCTGTCAGCTTCAATATGGCATCAGAGTATTTGCTGAATGCTATATTTATCAATTTGTCCATATTATGTTCTTCATAGGCTTTCCTTGTTTCTTTAGCCAAAAGCAGTTTTTCACTCAGAACACTGCACAAAGAAGACAGGGTAGTATAGAATACTTTGTAATTTTTCGAATTATCAGCATCATTTTTCAAAATGCTTGCATATTCTTTCATCTGAGTTTTTTTACATTTATCGAAATTTACACTCATTATTCCGAGGAAAGGATCGTCATAAAAATGAGTTTTTGCATAGTTCGAAGCACTGTGCTGGAAATATTTAGATTCAACTTTAACGTCCTCTCCAAAAATGTAATTTGGATAGTCCATATGAAGGAAAGTGTCAAAATCTTCTCCAGTCAATTCCTTGAATTCTTCTTTCATCTGTTCTTCACCGATGCCTTTGAAAGCGCAGGCAGCATGCATTATGGCGGGAAGCACCATTTCATAGGCACATTCACCTCCGTCATCTCCCCACAGAGTAAAGAAGGCGTTTCTAATTCCGTTTTCCTTGCACTGTTTTATTGCAATGGTGTTTCTTTCTATGCTGTATCTGTTGTGAGGCGAGAAAGTGTTCCACGTCCAGCAGCCACCTGAAAACCAAATATTTTCAGTAAGTTTTTTGCTGGATTGCATCATAGCTTTATATCTTTTTTCGTCTGTTGAAAAATAGTCCCAGTATACCATTTCACATTCTTTTGGGACAGCATCTTTAATTTCTTTTGGAAAATCTATTTCTTCGTCTACGCTGAATACACCCGGAGCCATGCTGAAAAACAGGTCATTTGCAAGCATAACTTTTTCATAACCGAACTGTTTTGTTATTTCACAAACTTGATTCAAATGTTTTAAGAGCAGGGAACGCCTGTCGGTATATCCGTGCTTATCCAGATATGTTCCGAGTCCTATATGATGCGCCTCGTCAAAACCTATGTGGATTCTTTTGGACCTTATTGTTTCTGACATGGTTTTGACCATGTTTGTTATAAGGCGGGTGGTTCGTTCGTTGTCCACCAGCAGTATGTCGTCTATATCGAAAACATGATGACGGTATTCTCTCCACCTTTTCAGTGATGCAAGGTGTGCAAGAGTCTGTATGAAGGGAACAACTTCGATGCCGCAGGAATATGCGTAGTCGTCAATTTCTTTGAGTTCTACTTTTGAATATCTTCCTCTTTTGCTTCCGAAATATTCTTCGTCATCCACTTCGTATGTATCTTCGGTATAGAGGAACAGAGTATTGTATCCCATCTTTGAAATGAGGGATATAAAAGATTTGAGTCTTGGAACATTCGGGACTGCGTTTCTTGAGCAGTCAATCATTATTCCCAAAGAATCGTAATATTCCATAATCAGTCTCCTTCTACAGGTTGTCAAGCATGTTCAAAGCGGATTCGATCACATCGTCCATGTTGTAGTATTTGTATTCACCGAGCCTTCCTCCGAAAATGCAGTTTTTCTGTTTTTCGGACAGCGCCTTGTATTTCAGATAACAAAAAGAAAACAACAGAAAACAAGAACATTATTGCCAGCAATACAGGAAATATTTTTTTTATAAATCTCCCAAAGCACCAGTAATTTACAATAATAATTATATCATTCAATTAATCTGTTTTCATTAAAATATATCAAGGGGCTGTTTAAAAACCAACCTTTTTGTACAAACTCCAGATTAATGATTATAACTTTAGTATACTTTTTTGTAAACATATTTGCATAAATACCGAAGCTACCAAGAACTGTGGTTCAATGCTTAATGTATTGAAACATGGAATTTAAATATCAAACTATAAGCTTGACTTGATGTATACCAAACCTACGACGGGATATGATAACTTACGATGAAAATAGCAATGTAGGCTATGATTTTGATGTTAATGCTTGCCGTATTATGATGAAGATGATTACACACCAAAAAAAATCAAACTATTGTTCAAAGATGCTTTAGAAAACTCTTTCGATTTGTCGAAGGGGTAGTGCTAATTTTCGACGGAATCGAAAACGTCAAAAAAACGGAATATCCAGCAGGCAAAAGAAAATACCGATTTCTCTTTTTCGAAAAATCGGTACCTCAAAATAGTGGTGACCCATCGGGAAATCGAATCCCGGACACCATGATTAAAAGTCATGTGCTCTACCGGCTGAGCTAATGGGTCATTTTTACGCGCTTGATTATATTATCACAATGAAAAATAATTGTCAATACTATTTTTCTTTTTATTCACGGGCAAAATTACAGCGTGATAAACCATGATCTATCACGCTGTTTTTGCATAAATTTGTACAATCAGTCTATCTGAGAAATAACTGCTCCGATAGCTGCAGCAATTGCTGTAATTATCCAAATAATTTGCCAAATCATAGATATAATGCTTATGATTATACCAGCAGTAGTAAAACCTTTTCCTTTTTCATCTATGCCTTGCGCTCTTGCTCTTTTAATTTGACCAGATGCGACACAAGAGAAGATGAGACCGAGTAAACCTATGAAAAATGAGAAAACAAATCCAACGATCGCCATGGCATTCATTTTTCCGGGTTTCATCTGAGGTTCAGCTGTCTGTTGAACAGGCTGAGAGGAAGTTTGTGTAGCTTGTTGAACTTCAGGCTCAGCTTGAGGCTGTGCTACTTGCTCCGGTGCTTTTGCTCCGCAGCTGACGCAAAAATTGCCGGTGTTTTTAGTTCCGCAGTTAGGGCAAAACCATTCCTTATTTTCGTCCATAAATAACCACCTTGTAAATAAAAATTTAATCGAAATCGAACACATTCGTTTCCATCATTATCTTAATTATATTCAATTTTATTTTCAATTTCAACATAGTTGTTTTCATTGATGTTGCTGCAGTTATGAACACAACGTTTTTATTGTAAACGCGCGCGCATTGTGGTAATATTAACATGTATATTTATGTTATTAAAAGAGAGGTCGGTTTTTCATGAGCACAAGAGTACCTGCAAGAGTTCCAACAGAAGAAGAGTTGTTGAAACTGAATGCCAGTATAGATAATGTCAGAAAAACAATAGATAAAGAAAAAAGCAACGGAAAAAGAAGAAATTGCTGTGTAGTTACATATGGGTGTCAGCAGAATGAAGCCGACAGTGAGCAAGTTGCCGGAATGGCAGTCGAGATGGGATATAACCTGACCGAAACCACAGAGGATGCAGATCTCATAATCGTTAACACATGTGCTGTTCGTGAACATGCAGAAAAGAAAGTTTTCAGCATCACAGGCGGTTACAAACACTTAAAGGATGCAAACCCGGAACTCATAATCGGCATATGCGGTTGCATGGTTTCAGAAGAAAAGAATGCAGAGAAATTCAAAAAGAGTTATCCATATGTAGACTTCACATTTGGCACAGAATCACTTTGGAAATTTCCTGAAATATTGGATGTGGTGGTTAACAAGAAGAAGAGAAGCTTTATCTTGAATTCAGGAGATGAAGTAATTTGTGAAAGAACCCCGTCATCCAGAAAAAGTACATTCACAGCCTGGCTCAGCATCATGTATGGATGTAATAATTTCTGCACATACTGCATAGTTCCTTATGTAAGGGGCAGAGAGAGATCAAGAAGACCTGAAGTTATAGTTGAAGAAGCTAAGCAGCTTATCAGCCAAGGGTATAAAGAAATAACTCTTCTTGGACAAAATGTTAACTCTTACGGAAAAGAATACGGAGTTTCATTTGCTTCACTAATAAAACAAATTGCAGAACTTGATGGTGACTTCATAATAAGGTTCATGTCAAGCCATCCAAAAGACATGTCAGATGAGCTTATTCAGGTAATAGCTGAGTGCCCAAAGATTGAAAGACACATACATCTTCCATTCCAATCAGGCAGTTCGAGAGTGTTAAAACTCATGAACAGGCATTACACAAAAGAAGACTATCTTGCCCTCATAAAAAGAATAAGAGACAAGAATCCAGATATTTCATTATCTGCAGATGTAATGGTCGGTTTCCCCGGTGAAACAGAAGAAGATTTCCAGGAAACACTTGACCTTATAAGACAAGTTGAGTTTGATATGATGTTCTCATTCATATATTCTCCGAGAGAAGGAACACCGGCTGCTAAAGAAGTTCAGATGAGCGAAAAGGATAAAACCGACAGGTATTTGCGACTGCTCAAGGTTCAGGAGCCAATAGCAGAACAGAGAGCGCAGAGATTTGTAGGAAGAGTAGAAAAGGTTCTTGTAGAAGGAAGAAGCAAGAACAACAACGAAAAGTTTACCGGAAGGGACAGCGGACTGAAGATCATCTTGTTTGATGGAAATGATGAGATGACTGGAAAGTTTGCAGATATAGAGATAACAGAAGCTCATGCTTTTGCTTTGTACGGAAAAGTTATAAGAGTTTATTAAAGGACGGAAAAGTATCATGACACCGATGATGGTACAAATACTGGGAATAAAAAACAGATATAAAGAATACATTCTCATGAGCCGAATTGGCGACTTTTACGAGATGTTCTATGATGATGCCAAAATTGCATCTGAAGAGCTTGATCTGGTTCTTACCGGAAAGGATTGCGGCGAGGATGAAAGAGCTCCCATGTGCGGAGTTCCATATCATGCTGTTGACGGATACATTGGCAAATTGGTATCTAAAGGATATAAAGTTGCAATAGTAGAACAACTTGAAGATCCTGCAACGGCTGTAGGCATTGTAAAAAGAGACGTTGTAAGAATGATTACACCGGGAACAATGACCGAAACCACTTTCCTTGATGAAAAGAAAAACAACTATCTTGGTTCAATATTTAAGGGCGAAGATGGATTCGGAGTATGTTTTGCCGACGTATCCACTGGCTCTGTCAACTCAACAGAGTTTCACGGTGAAAATGCTGAAAACTCTCTCATGAGTGAACTCGGCATTTATGAGCCTAAAGAAGTGGTAGTCAATTGTTCTATAGCAGAGCTTGGAAATTTGGGTACATTCTTAAAAGATAGAATTGGATGCCTCATAAATGACAGCCAAGCAGATAGATTTGATTATATAACTTCAAAAGATGAGGCAAATAAGCACTTTTCAAGCATGCCAAATGAGTTCTTGCAGGAAGATAACTATGCTATATTGGCTTTCGGTGCGCTGATTTCATATGCAAAAGAAACTCAGAAGAATGATTTGGACAATATCAGCAATCTCAACTACTATAAAAACGGTCGATTCATGGAGATTGACATAAATACAAGACGCAACCTTGAATTGACTGAAACAATGAGAAGAGGAGAAAAGAAAGGTTCTTTGCTATGGGTTTTGGACAAGACCAAAACAGCAGCAGGAGCACGTCTTTTGCGCTCGTATATAGATTTTCCTCTCATAAATCCAAACCAGATAAACAGAAGACAAAATGCAGTTGCTGAGCTCTTTGAAAGATTCATAGACAGGGGAGATTTGATGGAAATCTTATCCGGAATTCTGGATCTTGAAAGAATAATGACCAAAATAGTCTATGGCACAGGAAACTGCAGAGATTTAAGAGCTTTATCAGCAACAGCTAAACTCCTACCTGAACTTAAAGAAAAAACATCCAGATTCAATTCTGAAGAATTAAAGAATGTGTCTGAAAGTATAGATGATCTTTCGGATATCTACGACCTTATAGACAAATCCATAATAGAAGATCCTCCTTTCTCTGTAAGAGAAGCAGGCTTCATAAAGCCGGGATTCAACGAAGATGTAGATAAGCTGAGGGACATAATCAACGGAGGAAAAAGCTGGCTGAGCGAAATTGAAGAAAAAGAGAAGAATGCCACAGGCATAAAGACTCTTAAAGTCGGCTACAATAAGGTCTTCGGATACTATATCGAAGTGTCTAAATCATTTGTCAATGATGTCCCGGACAGGTTTATAAGAAAACAAACGCTGGTAAATGGAGAAAGATATATAACAGAAGAACTCAAAGAGATGGAATCTCAGATGCTGGGTGCTTCAGAACGCATTAAATCACTTGAGTATCAGATTTTCACAGCTATAAGGGAAAAGGTATCTCAGAGTGTTCACAGAGTTCAAAAAACGGCCTATGCATTGGCTAAACTTGACGTCTATTGTTCACTTGCCGAAGTTGCCCAAAGCTATAACTACTCACGTCCCGAAGTTGATTACAGTGATGTAATTGAAATAAAGGATGGCAGACATCCTGTTGTCGAAAGATTTTCTAAGGACACATACTTTGTTCCAAATGATACTGACATGGATGGAACAAAGAAGAGATTCATGTTGATAACAGGCCCCAATATGGCCGGAAAATCCACATACATGAGACAAATAGCCACAATATGCCTTATGGCTCAGATGGGTTCATTTGTGCCTGCAGAAAGCGCCAGAATAGGTGTTGTGGACAAATTGTTCACAAGAGTCGGTGCTTCTGATGACTTGGCAATGGGACAATCTACATTCATGCTCGAAATGAGTGAAGTAGCTTATATTTTGTCACATGCCACAAAGAACAGCCTCATAATCTACGATGAAATAGGAAGAGGAACAAGTACTTTTGACGGCATGAGCATTGCTAGAGCAGTAGCAGAGTATACACTAAGTAAAAAAGTCGGAGCAAAGACATTGTTTGCAACTCACTATCACGAACTGACTGTTCTTGAAAACGAATGTGAAGGTGTTATAAACTACAACATTGCTGCTAAGAAGAAAGCAGATGACATAGTGTTTTTGAGAAAGATTGTCAGAGGATCGGCCGACGACAGTTATGGAATTGAAGTAGCTAAACTTGCTGGAGTTCCGAAAGAAGTTATTAAGCGTGCAAGAGACATTCTTGAAACGCTTGAGACAACTGGAATAGTAAGAGAAAAGTCAGCAACACCGGGTCAACAAGAAGATTTAATGATCAGTTTTGAAGACATGAAGGACAATGAAGTGGCAGAAAAACTGAGAAACACAGATATTAACACACTTACACCATTAGAGGCCATTAACCTAGTATACGAACTTAAAAAGATGCTTAACTGAAAGGGTTATATATGTCAATTATTAATGTACTGGATACGAGCGTTGCCAACCTCATAGCGGCAGGAGAAGTAGTTGAAAGACCATGTTCTGCCATTAAAGAGCTTTGCGAGAACTCCATGGATGCCGGGGCAAAAAACATAACCGTTGAGATCCAAAACGGTGGTATATCTTTGATGAGAGTCACAGATGACGGATGCGGTATGTCATCCGAAGATGCTGTGTTATGTATCAAGAGCCATGCAACCAGTAAAATAAAGGAAGCAAAAGATCTTAACAAGATTATTACATTCGGTTTCAGAGGTGAAGCGTTGGCAGCCATTACTGCAGTAACCGATGCAAGAATAATGACAAAAAGGAAAGAAGACCAAACGGGAACTCTTTTAAAATGTGAATACGGAACTGTAACGGAATTTTCCGAGGGCGGATATCCAAATGGTACAACTATTATTTGCGAGAGATTGTTTGCCCGTACCAGACCGAGGCTTAAGTTCTTAAAGTCGGATTCTTCTGAAGGCGCAGCTTGTCAGCAAGTAGTAGAAAGACTTGCTTTGTCTCACCCTGAAGTATCTTTTAAATATATAGCTGATGGTGTGATGAAGTTTTCTTCACCGGGTGACGGAGTATTGCTGAACACAGTATATTCAGTTTTCGGACGTGAGTTTTCCAAAAACCTTTTGGAAGTAAATTCAAAAAGCGGAGGAATCGCTGTTCAGGGATACATAGGCACTCCGGAGAATTGCAGAGGAAATCGCGCAATGCAGATTTTCTTTGTAAACGGAAGAAATGTAAAAAGTGCCCAAATGACAGCTGCTCTTGAAGCGGCATTCAGAACACACATCATGATTAACAAGTTTCCTGTATGTGTAATAAATGTGGAAGTTAGTCCGATGTATGTTGATGTTAATATTCATCCATCAAAAATGGAAGTAAAATTCTCAGAAGAGAAGGCTATTTTTGATGCGATTTATTATACCATAAAAGGTGTTCTTGAAAGAAATGTAAAAAGACAGAGCCTAGAACTTCCGGAAGAAAAGATAAATGATCAGGAAAAGCAGGCCATCGACACTTTAACCAAGGAATACAAGGAAACACCAAAGGAAAAAGCAAAATTCAGTGATGTTACAATTCCTGTTGAATCTAAACCTAAATTTGAAATAGAAAAAAGAGAAGATAATAGACCAAATAAAAAAGAGAACAATACATCAAGCGAATTTGATTATCACGCTCATTACGGTGTAATCAATATAGAAAAAGATGATGAACCGGATTTGCCGAAAATTCCTCAGAGTTCAGATGCGGGACTGGATGAGTATAAGCCAATGCCTGTGCCCGAGTATACAATCGTCGGTGAAGTGTTCAAAACATATGTAATCATCCAGACAAAAGATGAGATGATAATGATAGACAAGCATGCAGCTCATGAGAGAATCAATTATGAGAAATTGCGCATGCAATACAAAAAGAATAAACCGGACACTCAATTGATACTCGTTCCTCACAAAATGCTGTTAAGTGATGAAGAATCTGTGGCAGCTAAAGAAAACAAACAATTGATTGAAAAGCTCGGTTACACTTTTGATTTGGACGGCAAAACCCTTGCTTTGACCGGTGTTCCATCAGGGACCGACATAAAAGAATCTGAAGACATTTTGATTACACTTTTGGACGCCGCAAAGAACGGCCAATCTATAGAAGTGGCAAACACTGCGCATTTTGAAAAGGTTCTTTATACTGTAGCTTGCAAAGCAAGTATAAAAGGCGGCAGGGTATACGATGAGCAAACCCTCAGATGGATTATTGACAACGTGTTCAGATATGACTGCATAAAGAATTGTCCTCATGGCAGAACAATTGGATTTGTCTTGAGTGAGAGGGAACTCAATATACGATTTGGAAGAGAAGAATAATATGTTTAAAGTTATAAAAAAAGAAGGCAGAGCAAGAAGAGGTGTGTTTGAATCAGAACACGGAACAGCTCAGACTCCGGTCTTCATGAATGTCGGGACTTCGGCAGCAATTAAAGGCGGAGTTGCGGCAGAAGACCTGAAAGAAATAGGCTGTCAGATTGAACTATCAAACACTTATCATCTGCATTTAAGGCCTGGCGATGAAGTAGTGCATAAACTTGGCGGAATAAGAAAGTTTATGAACTGGGATAGACCAGTACTGACTGACAGCGGGGGCTTCCAGGTATTTTCTCTTGCTCAATTGAGAAAAATAAAAGAAGAAGGCGTGTACTTTGCTTCTCACATTGATGGCAAAAAGATATTCATGGGTCCAGAACAATCCATGCAGATTCAGTCAAATCTAGCTTCAACAATAGCAATGGCTTTTGATGAATGTGTCGAGAACCCGTCACCTTATGAATACGTCAAACAATCGTCTGAACGCACAATAAGGTGGCTTCAAAGATGCAGAGCAGAAATGGACAGATTGAACTCGCTTGTTACCACAATCAACAAAAAACAAATGCTTTTCGGAATCAATCAGGGGGGCACATATCCTGATCTCAGAATCGAAAACATGAAAGCAATAAGAGAAATCGATTGCGAAGGTTATGCTATCGGAGGACTTGCTGTAGGCGAAGAGACAAGTGTAATGTACGATATCATAGATCAAGTTGAACCTGAAATGCCTGAAGACAAACCGAGATATTTGATGGGTGTCGGTACTCCTTCAAATATTATCGAAGCAGTGTACAGAGGTGTTGATTTCTTTGATTGTGTTATGCCCAGCAGAAATGCAAGACACGGATTTTTGTTCACATGGAATGGAACAATTAATTTGAACAACAATAAGTATTTGGAAGATCCAAATCCTATAGACGAAAATTGCAATTGTCCTGCTTGCAGGCTTCATTCCAGAGGCTATATTCGTCATTTGCTCAAGGCTGGTGAAATGCTAGGCATGAGACTTGCTGTTCTTCACAACTTGTATTTCTATAACGAATTGATGCAGAAGATTCGTGACGCATTGGATAAAGGGGAATACGAATCATTCTATAACAAATATAAAGATGCTTTTGCTCAGAGGTTATAAATGTCAAGATATGATAATGTGATGAAATTCTTTCTCGAACAAAAGGAAGAGAATGAAAAGAGAACAAAAGAGAATATTGAAAAATACAGAAAAGGCACTTGTGAAATCAAAGTTGTCTCAAAAGACATAATTGATAAAGATGCAACTGTTAATATTAAACAAAAAGGGCACGAATTCAAATTCGGAGCCAATTTGTTTATGCTTGATGAGTTTGAAACAGAAGAAAAGAACAGAATATACAGGGAAAAGTTCCCAGAGCTATTCAATCTCGCAACATTGCCATTCTATTGGAATACAGTTGAACCTGAAGAAGGTAAATTTAGATTTGATAAAAATTGTCCAAGAATTTACAGAAGGCCTTCTATAGATTTGTGCATGGAGTATTGCAAGGAAAAAAACATTGAGCCTAAGTGTCATTGTCTGAATTATGATTCGCTTATTCCTGATTGGACAAAAAGCCTGTCTTTGGATGAATACAAGAAAAAACTTGAAAACAGATTCAAACTGATATCCGAAAGATATTCTAAAGTAATCCCTAGCTTTGAAGTAACAAACGAAACATTACAATCAAATCATAACGCAGAATTCTTTATGGAAGATGATTTCCTTGAATGGAGTTATTTGAAAGCTGATGAGTATTTCCCAAACAACAAATTGATTATTAATGACTATAACATCTGGGATCCGACAGATAACAACAGAAACTACTATTATATGCAAATAGAAAGACTGCTCAGAAACGGAATCAAGCATCTTGACACAATAGGCTTGCAATTCCATTGTTTCTTTCCGGAAGACAAAGAAGAAATGTATGCTAAACAGAGGTTTAACCCGGCAAGGTTATATAAGTTGTTTGATTTGTTCAGCAAATTCGGCATAGAAGAGCAGATAACCGAAATGACAATTCCAGCAAGAGGCAACAGTGAAGAGAACGAAAGAGTACAGGCAGATCTGACAGAGAGTCTTTACAGACTTCTTTTCTCTCACCCGGCTATGAATGCTATCATATACTGGAACTTGGTCGACGGATACGGATACAAGGCTGAACCCGGTGATATGACTGCCGGAGAAAACATATATTACGGAGGCTTTTTGAGATTTGACATGACTGAAAAGCCCGTGTACAAGCAATTGAATCACCTGATAAACGAAGAGTGGAACACAAGTGAAACTCTTAAAGTAAAAGACAAACTGAATTTCAAAGGTTTTTATGGTGATTACGAAGCTGAATTGCATTATGACAACAAGGCCATAAAAAAAGAGTTTTCCATTTCTAAGGGAAAAGAAAACTCAATTGAATTATAAAAAACAAATATCCACTCGTGTTGTGTAAAGTCATCACACAATCACCAGTGGATATTCTTTTTAACTTAGTTTTGCCAAAGTATATTTTCCAACTGTTTCCATAACTCTTTCTTCTCGGTTATGGCATGTGAACAATATGGATTGAAGTCCTTGTTCAGACAACCTTGTCATTAGAGTCAATGCCTTTTTCAATCTGTTGTCGTCAGTTCTTGAAAAGCTTTCATCAAAAACAAGTGGGGGATATGCTGCTTTGTAAAGAGTTTCAATTAACGCTAATCTCAAAGAGATATACGTTATATCTTCTGTACCTGCTGACAGATTGTCAGCGGATCTAGTATATTCGCCATCTGAGTATGAAACTGAAAAATCTGAATCCAATGACAGGGAATTATACTTTCCGTCTGATAGTTCGGATAAATACTTTCCGGCGCTGTCAGCTATTTTGGGAGATATACTTTCTCTCAATCTTCCGCTTGCATTCTTTACGGCTTCGATTGCCATCATATAAGCAACAAATTTTTGCTTGTAATAATCAAGTTTCTGTGACTTTTCATCCAGCTCCACAGCTAATCTTGCCGGATCATCATTTGTGGCTCTTAAAACAGCTATTTCTTTTTCTAATTCTTTAAGCTTGGAATCTAAGTTTTCTATTGAAACACTGAGGAAACGATACTCTTTGTTCTTTCTTTCGTAGTCAAAATCTGCCATTGCAGTATCGTCGAAAGTCATGGCCATTACTTCATCAAGATAGCTTCTCTTGTATTGGCTCAACGTCTCATCAATATCGTCAATGGCACGTTTTTCTACAATTGTATTATTACTTAAAATATTAAGCTGTGACTTGTATTTTTGACATTCTGAGATTGCTGATTCCAGAGACTCAAGAGTGTTTTCAGATACTTCAAATCTATCTCCGCTAAGCTTGGCAACAACCTTAGAATTGATGTTGTTTATAGAATCGGTTTTGTTGCTGAGGTTTTCTTCAGCTGATCTCAAGGATTCGGTAATGTATGTTATTGTAGTTTCGTCTTTCAGAGCAGCGCTGAGCATTTCATTGAATTCAGCATAATTCTTACATTGGAATAATTTATATTTCTTTTTAAGCGCTTTGTTAACATTGGCTTTCAAAAGCATGAGCACAATTGCAACAGCAAAGAACAGGGCAGAGCCTATTATGAAATACAATGTCAGTGACTGAGGAATCGAAGCCACAAAGAAAGCGGCTGCCGCAGCAACTAACAGAATTACAGATAGAACAAGACATACAAAAGATAAACTGTTGAGTGTTTTGGATTTCTTGTAATTTGATTTAATATTGCTGATCAAGTCGTTGCGCTTGACGGGATCTGTACCTAAGTTGTTAAACAACTGTACTTTCTCTGCAATGCTCTTCATCTTGGACGAAGCGTCATCTCTAGTTTTCTTTGCTTCTGCGTAAAGAGCAGATGCATTCTTTAAGTCGTTTTCAAGCTTTTTGAGCGACTCGATATAATTGTCTTCATACACTCTTGCTCCATCATGAGCTTTGTCATCGAGAGCTTCTTCTTCTTTGTTCTGGGCAAGTGTATAGTTGTTTAATGCAATCTGGCGTTTTTTCATCAGTTTATATATGGTGTATCTATTCCACAATTCCATCTCCGATGAAACGGCTTTAAAGCGCTCTTTTGAAGTGTCGAGCTTGTGCTTTATTTCTCTGTAAGTTCCTTCATCAGCTATTAAGTCAGAGCTGTTTGTTTCGGCTTTTTCAAGTCGTTGACGCAGGATGCTGCACTCGTTTTCAAGATCATATATCTTGCCGCCATTGTTGTTTTTATACAAAAGTATTTTTCTTGATTCCTCCAGCTTTTTCAATGCTTTTTCGACATTGACGTCTTCGCTGCCGGAAAAGAGAATGTTCTGTGCTGATTCCGCCAGATCTCTCCCTCCAACTTTGCTCTCCGCAAGTTGATCTATAAAAGCTGTACTATCAAATACGGATTCATCCACTCCGAAGAATACTTCGCCTGGAACCTGACCCTGGAACACTATTCTGTTTGTCCCTAGTTCTGTTATTGAACAACGCTCGCTCAATTTGCTTTTTCCATCCGAGCCGTATATGCAAATATTCTCTCTGTCAATTCTGAATTGATGTCCGTTTTCAGATATGATCATATAACCTGAAGCTTTCATCGTGCTCCAGCTTATATACTTTAGTTTTTCGTTTCCTCTTCCAGATGGACCGTAAAAGATGAACTTTATAAAATTACTGAGAGTGCTTTTGCCACTCTCATTATCTCCGCGAATTATGTTGATGCCTTTACCCAGTTCCAGGGTAATGTTTTGGAGTTTTCCAAAACTTCTGATAAAAATAGTATCAATTGTCATTGGAAATCGCTCCTTTGAAAGCACTTGTCCTTGTTGTGCTTGACAAAGCTTCCTATAATGGGTTTTTCAAGAAGTCTTTTGAATTTTATAAAAGCATTCTCTCTGTGGTTTATGGGTTTGGTTAAAATAGCAAGGGAACCGCTGTTTCTGGCACAACCGATGTCAGTGAAAATCTGGTCGCCTATAACTGCAATTTCATTTGGTTTGACATCAAATTCCTTGCAAGCCTTAATAGAAGCTTTTTTAGAAGGTTTGAGGCAGTTTGATATATATTCAACACCAAGAGCCTCGCTAAAGATCGAGACTCGTTTTTTAGTATTGTTTGAAGCTATAAGGACATGTATGTTGTTGTTTATCAGGTCATTAATCCAAGATTTGGCTTCGTCTGTGGGATACTTGTCCTTATGTGTGACAAGAGTGTTATCTATGTCAAGTATGACAGCTTTGATTCCTTTGTCCAAAAGAAAAGAAGGGCTTATGGAAAAAGCTGAATCAAAATACATGTCTGGTTGCAGTCTTTTAAACATATAGTCCCTCCTTCTTGAAATATGAAAAAGTGCCGTGAATGGTAAACAACATCCTCGGCACTTTCGGTATCCACAATTTATTCGTTTTTGTTGGATTCTTCTTGTGTTTCTGTAGTTTCTACAGTTTCTGTTGTTTCAACATTTTCAGTTGTAACATCTTTTACTTCAGCGTCTGTTGTTGGTTCAGGTGTTTCAACAGAAACAGGTTCATCAGCTTTCTTATCAATGCTTGAAAGTGCATTGCGTTTGAAAGTGAGTCTTGTTCTTTCTCTGCTTGTAATGATTGTAAATGTATCTTCTCTTACGCGAACAACTCTTCCGACTATTCCGCCCACTGTCGTGATTTCATCACCGACTCTTAAGTTGTTACGCATATTGTCTTGCTCTCTTTGTTGTTTCTTTTGTGGTCTGAGGACTACAAGGTAGAAGACCAAAATGATGACGATAAGCAAACCCCAGAAAAAGAAAGGGCTTTGTATAATGCTTTGAAGAGGGCTTGTAGCAGCTGGTGCAGCTGTAGTAGCTTCATCAAACAAAGCAGGTGTTTTGCTGATTAAATGTAGCATAGTAATAAATACCTCTTGTTCAGTCTATTTGTAATATTATACACGCTAAATAATATAAAAGCAACATTGTAATTGTCACATTTTGTATTTGTCAAACACATATGAAAAAAGCCGAAAAGCTTGATAGTAGCTGACAAATACAGTTTGTGCTTGATTTTTACAAAAAATAATAGTATAATAGCCAAGCATTCGTATGGATCGTTGTTGATTATGGTGGATGAATTATGAAACTATTATTGACTGGTTTTGCTCCTTTTGGAGGCGAAACAATTAATCCTTCATGGCAAGCCGTGAAGAGGATAGACAAATTGGATGAGGCTTTAGTTTTTAAAGCAGAGATTCCTGTCGAATGGAATTCGGCATTTGTTACACTTGAAGAAATGTGGAAACAAGTAGAGCCTGATTGTATTTTGATGATTGGGCAGGCCGGATCGAGCGATGCTGTGCGAATCGAGAGAGTGGCAATAAATTTGTGTTCTCCAATCAAAGACAATTCCGGTGCTTATAACAGAAATAAGCCATTCGAAACCAGAATTTGTGATGACGGACCTGATGCGTATTTTTCCAGCTTTAATTACGAGAAAATATTTAACGCATTAAAAGAAAACAACATTAAGTCAAGGTTTTCTTTTTCGGCAGGCACATATCTATGCAACTATTTACTTTATTCCGTTTTGAACAAGATAAATCAAGGCAAAAGTAATATCAAAGCCGGGTTTATTCATGTTCCATATGCAAACGAACAAAATAAAACGGGATTTCCGAGCATGAGTCTTGATGACATTACAAAGGCCGTGAAAATAGCTGCAAATAATATTATTTGATTCGAGTCGCTCTCTTTTGAAAGGTGTATATGAAAACATTTACCAAAATACTGGCATTGATTCTTATCGCTTGTATTGTTCTGGCGTTGATGTTGTCCTGCAACAAAGAGAAAAAGTATTCTGATCTTGCACTGCAGCATTTAAAAAGCAGATATGCGGAAAATACTTTTACCGTCAACAACGTGGTCAGGGAAGGCGACACAAGTGGAAGATATGTAGTTGATGCCAACTGCAATGAAGACAAGATAGACTTTAAAGTGTTTGTTTATTCTTCGCTGCTTATAAGCGATGGCTATTCGGTAACGAAAGCCAATAGCATAGTGGACAGTGAACTGGATTCTTTGCTGACGGAAAATCACTATGATGAATATGTGAGCGATATTCAATGGCTCAGGATTTATAACGAATCGGGAACAGATTACAGTTTTGTTGAAGTTAATGATCCTGAAAAAGTAACACTTGAAGATGTCAAGGATATCTCAAAGATAGTTTTCAGAAAAGACATTTCTTTGGAAGATATTTCAGAGCTGATTATTTCTTTATCCGAATTGCTTGAAGAAACATGTATTAATCTTGAAACCATTTCTTTTGAATTCGTAATCAATGGAAAAACATATGTAGCTACATTGCCTGTAAGCTATATAGACAGTGCTTTATCAGAAGAAGTACTGGAATTCTTGGAAGAGAAGATTCAAGAGAGCAATAAAGATGAAACCATATCTCACTTCTATTGGAAAGAGACCGAAGCAATTGTCATCACTGTGAGCGAAGAAACTGAAACACTTGAATCTACTCAAGTTGAAGAACCAAACAACAAATAAAAAACAAAAAATAACGGACTGGCTTGGCCAGTCCGTTTTGCTTAGATTTTTGAATTATTGATTCTTTTTAAGAATAGACATCATGTCATCAAAATCGCTGTCAGAAACAAGATTTTCTTCATCTGAAGTAACTTGAGTTGTCTGTGTAGCAGCAACAGGTTCATTTGTTGCAGCTGCTACTGGTTGAGCAGGAGCCGGTTTGTATTCTTCAGCCGGTTTGAAACCTGTAGCGATAACTGTGATCTTGATTGTGTCTTCAAGGCTGTTGTCGAATGCTTCACCCCAAATGATCTTAGCGTCTGGATGAGCTTCGTTTGTGATCATGCTTGTAGCAGTTTCAACTTCTTCAAGGCTGATGTCCGGGCTACCTGTTACGTTAACAAGTATGCCTGTAGCACCTGAAATTGTTGTCTCAAGAAGTGGGCTTGAAATAGCCATCTTAGCAGCTGTTTCAGCTTTGTCTCTACCTGAACCTGTACCTACGCCCATGTGAGCGAATCCTGCATCACGCATAACTGCAGATACATCGTTGAAGTCGAGGTTGACAACGCCTGGAATGTTGATCAAATCTGTAATGCTCTGAACACCGTGAAGGAGTACATCATCAGCATATTCAAATGCATTAGCAAGAGTAATTCTATTTTCTGAAATCTGTTTAAGTCTTTCGTTCGGGATAACTACGAGAGAGTCAACATAGTCACGGAGACGTACGATTCCTTCTTCAGCTTGGATCATACGCTTTCTGCCTTCGAAAGAGAATGGCTTTGTAACAAAACCAACTGTAAGAATTCCCATTTCTTTAGCAACTTTAGCTACTACCGGAGCTGCGCCTGTTCCTGTGCCGCCGCCCATACCGGTTGTGATAAATACCATGTCAGCTCCACGGATAACATCTGCGATGCTGTCGATGCTTTCTTCAGCTGCACGTTTGCCTACGTCAGGATCTGAACCAGCGCCATGGCCCTTAGTGAGTTTTTCACCAATGGCAATTTTTGTTGTTGCACTTGATGTCAAGAGAACCTGTTTATCGCAGTTAACTGTGATGAAGTCAACACCCTGGATGTTTGACTGAATCATACGATTTACAGCATTACCACCGCCGCCACCGACACCGATGACTTTGATTTTTACGGAACTTTCATAATTGTCATTGAATTCAAATGGCATAATATATCCTCCTAATTTATACTCCAAAAATAAACTCCAATTTGAGATACACTATTATAATAAAATAAAAAAAATAATTTTGCAATAGCAAATAATAAAAATACGCGCGCATTTTTAAAAAATACGCGCAAATTTTTGTTAAATTTTTGTCTTAAGCGCCACCTGTAATCTGAAAAGACACTTCATCCGGCGAATAAGCGTAGAGGATTCCCGTGACATTTGGCGTTTTCTCGCCTATATATTTGATTGCTTTTATACAAGTGCTTATTTTTTGAGATAAATCCTTGTGAGAACCAAATACAAGTGTATACTTGTTGTTATACAGGATCTCTAGATCGTACTTGCTTTTCAATGAGAAGCGACTAATTTCATCTCCGAGTTCGGATGATAACAGTATTTTTAATATCTCTTCGTACTCTGAAATCACTCCGCTGTTAAGCTCCAACTTTTTGCCCACTTCACATGTCTTCAGTTCGGGAAGAATAATCTCCTTCAGATTGTACACTGTTTCGGTATCACCCTCATACTTTCCAAGCACATGAAAGTCATCAGAAAGTATGTATTTTTCATTTTCATAATTTGTATAGAATGAAGGCTTGAATTCGATTACGGAAATATTAATTTCATCGAAAAGTTTCCTGTCAATTTTGACTGATTTTATATAACTGTTATTTTTTATTATTTCTTGTTTGCTCTTTTCCAGATCGAGTCCGAACATGTGATTTCCGATCTTGATCTGCGATGAAACCTCGACGTCTTCCGATGTCGTATATACATTATTATATATATTGACCGTTTTCACTCTGCAGAACAAAAGGAACCAGATCGCAAATGCGATTATGGCAGAACTGAAGAAAATAATGATCAGAATATGTTTTGTTTTTAGTTTTTTGTATTCGTTTGACATGGCAGAATAGTTCAAATGATTATATATTGTTTTCTATGTCGGTAGTCGGAGACACGCTCAACTTCCAATCAGCTATGCAGCCAATTGATCCGCAATTGCAACATCTGATTCCGATATACACCCACTTGGCATCTCCGTTTTCTCTTCTTACAAAACCTGCTTTCACATTGAACGCCTCAGTTCAGCATCTGGGACAAAAATCATTATTATACTTACATTCATCCCATATATCTTTGCTGTCGAGTATTAGTCTTTCGGTTTTACATCTTTCGCACTGAATCATTGCCGCACCTTCCGTATCATCCAATGACACATAAAAACTGCGGTTGTTGCATACTCGGCAAGTTGCCGTTTTTATGTCTGATTTTTCAATAGAAAAGTTATTGGCCAGAAAGTCACACAAGTCTTCTTCGGTTTTGTCAAAACTGTACGCTAATCCGACGAGTTGTTCTGATTCATTATGACACCACAATTTGTATTGTTTGTCAATAGAAGCAGCAATCGTCTCATAGTCTTCCCATGAAAATATAGAATAATTGTTTTGCTTTATTTACTTTGAATAGTCTTCAAGGTAATAGTCTGAATAGTAATCTTTGACAAATGGTAGAACTTTTTCTGAAACATCGTCTTCAGGATAATAGGCAAGGATCCTCGGTTGTTCAACTGCCGAGAGGAATTGCCCTCTTTTTTCATTCTGCTTTTTCATATTTATAATTGTATCCATCGGCATGCTGCATAATTTTATAAATGGATTTCTTTGTACCTGTAAC
>JAEEKG010000084.1 GCA_016282315.1 Clostridiales bacterium
ACTCGATCTATGCTCCCTGCATGTATCATCCTACATGCGAGGACTATAGGACACAGATGGAAGGCTTTTTACAAGCTTCATCGGTGAAAGTATTTGTATGTGAAGATCGAAACAGGAAAGCCGGCATGATGGTTCTGAAGCTTTCAGAAGCCGCCGCGGAGATCATCGGAATTGCCGTATCTGAAAAGCTCAGACGTCGGGGGATCGGAAAACAGCTGATCTTAAGCGCGATGGAGTTGGAAAGAATAGGAAGAATCGAAGCGCAGACGGACGATGATTCAATTGGTTTCTACCGCAGATGCGGCTTTTCTGAGGAGAAAAGCATCATTGATTATCCCGATGGGCCAGTCGTTCGTTATAACTGCATTCTGAACAAATAGACAAATTCCAGTTTGTCGAACCGATAACACGTTATGTTTGTATCTTCTTACATCGATTTCGATACGTTTGTACGCTCTTATTTTTATTTTTTATCTTGCACATTGTCTCACAAAGATGTACATTTGCACAGAGCATTCAGAATAGGCAGAAGAATTATGTTGACAGCGGGTATTGTTCTTGTTCTAAGAGCACTGCTTGGCGGTTTTGAATTGTTCTTTAAGAGTGAACTACTCATGACTCTGAAGTCACGGGTGTTCCCGGCAATCATAAAATATGGCGGGGCTCGATTGGCTCCGCCGTATTAATTATAGTAGTTATTCAACCCATAGAATCATTTCCAATACTCTACGAGCACAGCTTGCTAATTCATTTCGAGTAATCAGGCCCTTTTTGTAAGGATCGATGAGCAAGCCCTCTTGACCATAAGGCATTTTAACATCATTGCCTGCTTTTACTTCTTTATAATGTTCAGCTGTATTTTCCCAGTCTGATGAAACCATACCTTCAAATCCCCATTCTTTGCGAAGAATACCTGTAAGTAGTTCGGCATTTTCGGAAGTATGGATACCATTGATTCGATTGTATGATGACATTATTGTTTTCGGGAAAGATTCCTTGACACAAATTTCAAAACCTTTGAGATAGATTTCTCTTAATGCTCTTTCAGACAAAATAGAATCTGACTCATAACGATTTGTTTCTTTATTGTTTGCTGCAAAATGTTTTGGAGTGGCTGCAACTCTTTGAGATTGAAGACCTATAACATAAGAGGCAGCCATTTTTCCGGATATAAGTGGATCTTCGGAATAATACTCAAAATTCCTTCCGCATAGAGGGTTTCTGTGAATGTTGAGAGCGGGTCCAAGCCAGACCTGAATGTTGTTTTCTTTGCATTCAAGTGCTATTGCTTTTCCTATTTGCTCAGCTATCTCTCTGTTCCAGGAACTTGCA
The DNA here is from genome assembly GCA_016282315.1 of Clostridiales bacterium. GTDB lineage: Bacteria > Bacillota > Clostridia > Oscillospirales > CAG-272 > CAG-841. Next base: position 1,333 of record JAEEKG010000084.1, read on the forward strand.
ACCGCAGTTGGAACAGGGAAGGCTGTCGGACGCACACCTCTTTGCCAGTGAAGACGTAATCCTGAAGGACCATCAGCTGTTGCTATTTGCATTATTCTATACTTGAACAATCCTCCAATTGTTCCTGCGCTGACACTTGTTTCTGGTTTTCCGGCTAGAATGACCATGAGTTCTTCATCACTCATTTGTGAAATAAACTCATCAATAGTTGCATTTCCTTCATCAACATCATATAGATGTATGACTTTGTCTGTGGGCTTGTATTCATTTTGATAATCAGGCGGAAATGTTTTGATGTCTTTGCTTCTAGGAATGACAGTTTTATATGTGCCATCTGAAGTCAAGCGTTTATCAAGTCTAGTGGGTGAACAGTAAGATTCGGTTTTTTTGACAATGACATCATTGCTCAAAGTGATTGAATAGTCGGAGCAGACCAAATCTCTTACAGATGTACCAATGTAGAATTTGTACTCGCCTTTCTCTAAGACAAATGCGTTCTTCACAATGTCGCCAATGTCATCGTAGCTAGCCATATCTTCTACGTTGAAAGATAAAGTAATAGATGTTGTTTTTCCTGGCAATATTTCCGGTGTTTTTTGAAAGGCGATGAGCGCAATTGCTTCTTTGCTCATTTTTCCTTTAGGAGGTGCATAATACACCTGGACTACTTCCTTGCCGCTTCTATTTCCTGTGTTTTTTACATCAACGCTAACAAAAACTTTTTTTCCATTACCTAATACAATTATGTCAGTAAGTTCAAAAGTTGTATAAGTTAAGCCATAACCAAATGGATAAACAACACATTCATTTTTGTTTGGAATGGTTTCAAAATATCTATATCCCACAAAAATGTCTTCTGTGTATTTAACATAGTCATCAGATTCTAAAAAGCTTTCTGTTGTAGGATAGTCTTTTAGATTTTTTGCAAAAGTATCTGGCAGCTTGCCTGAAGGGGCATCATCTCCAACCAGCATATCTGCAGCAGCAAGACCACCTTCTGTTCCACCTTGCCATAATACTATAGCTGAACTGATTCTGGGATCATCTTTGATCCAACTAGTGCTTATGTCAGAACCTACATTCAAGAGGACTATAACATTTTTAAATCTTGAAAGAACAATGTCAATCATATGTTTTTCTTTTTCTTCCAAGTCAAAATATTTGCTATTGCCATTATTCTGTCTATCAAATCCTTCGCCTGAAAAACGACAAATTGTAATTATCGCGGTATCAGTAAATTGTGAAGCACCATTTAAAAGATGTTCTGGAATGTCAGGCTCCTTGAGCATGCCACTTTTTTCGCCATTTTTAAGCGCATTGACAACATAGTCAGTATAGAACAGCGAAAGAGAATCGAATACATCTACAACTTTGTTTTTCATCTTCAGACCTTCGTAAATGTTCCTTACGTAAGCAGTGTGAACCCCTCCAGACCCGCTTCCGCCTTTTATGTAATCAATTTGAGCTTTGCCGAAAATGGCTACTTTGGTTCCTTTTTTCAATGGCAGCAAGTTGTTGTTGTTTTTTAAAAGAACTGAACCTTCACATGCGGCTTTTCGTGCTAGTTCAATGTGTCTATCGCATCCTGTAATTGCTGATCTGTTGTCGCCAAGGGGAACTACAGGGGTAAATCTTGCTCTCATCCATTTTTCTTCAGGGTTATGAATGTATGACATAAAATCTCCGTTTTCTATATGTTGATATTTTTTGAACCCTCACGCTGATAATAGTGGGAGGGTTCATGTTTTTGAAAAGTTTAAGCGTTTACTCTGTAGGAGTATCTGTTTTTACAAGTTCAGTCACCGATGTTGCTAGTCCAGCAAGAGACTGAATGTTGCTCGGGATAATAAGCTTTGTTGCTTTTCCATCAGCAACTTTAGCAAATTCATCCTTGCGCTAATTATATTTAAAAATGTCAAAAAAGTCAATGACAACAGTAATAATCCTGTATATCATATAAGCGGAATCAGGGTTCGCTCCACTCTTGATATGGTATGCAGTTTGTATTCTCAAAACTTCCATCGTATCGCAAGGGAGGAGTTCTGTAAACTATGCGATTTTCAGCTCTCGTCCATCGTTCGCTCGTGGATATATTTCCGTAGTATAGGTCTTCCCCTATGTTCGGCATGAGGTTTCATCCCATGTTTTTCTTATTGTTTCAGAAAGTTGAATATGATACAATCATCTCAATTAATCGGGATTTGTAGGAGGAGAAAATGGAGCAAATACTGTTTACGGAGCTGCGTTCATTATACGTGACCGGCAAGGAAAGCCCCAACGAGATCAGGATAAGGATCCGCATGCGCGACCTGATCGATCCAAACGTTCTTCGCCGTGCCGTGGATACCACGATGGAAAGGTATCCGTATTTCCGCGTTGAATTGCAGAAAAAAGACGGGCGGTACATTTTTGCGGAAAACTGTCGTCCTGTCGTTATCACAAATTCGCTACACGGCGCAGAACTGAATTCGGCAGAGTCTAATTACCACATGATCGCGTTCTGTTGGCATGACAACTGGATCATCCTGGACGTGTTCCACGGCATGACAGACGGAACGGGCGCGTACGAAGTGGTTAGGACGCTGCTCTATTACTATTGCTCCGAGCGGTATAACGTCGAGCTTAACGACGAAGGAATCCGTTTGGTCGGGGATGAAATATCCGAAGAAGAATGGCTCGATCCCGTTGTGAACAGAACAGATCTTCCGCGCTCCGGACAAGGAAAACAGATGCCGGACGCATTGAATCTTATCGCTGCGGCGGGATTGGAGAAAGACCTTCGGCATACGGTTTACAGCGTCGCCATTTCCGAATCCGAGTTTATGAGATTCAATCTGGATAACGACGGCAGTCCCGGGACCATGGTTTCTCTGCTGCTCAGTCGTGCCATCTCAAAGTTGTTTCCCGCCGCCGGGGGCGTTATTCGCATCGCACTCTGCGTGAACCAAAGAAAGGCCCTTCACGCGCCGCTGGCTCATCAGAGTCTGGTCGGAGCGGCGTTTTTGGAATATAAGGAGAAGATGCGCAACTGGCCCCTTGAAAAGCAGGCGACCGCTTACCGGGGGATGGTCTTTGCTCAAACTCAAGAGGTGAATGTTCTGATGGGCGCGGCGTCAATGAAAGGCGTCAATAGTATGCTTTTTTCCAAAGAGAGCGATCGTGAACGGCTAGATATGGCGTCTTATATCAACGCGATGGCGGGCAAGATCATTACGGCTACCGTGAGCTATGTGGGAAAGGCGGACTATAAGGAAGCGGAACGATATATCCGTGATTTTCGCCTGTGGACGTCCTCTGCGTCTAACGGTTTGACTGTTGAGATTTCGGCGGTGAACGGGCGGTTCACACTTGATTTTCTTCAGACGTTTTCAAGTCCTGTTCTTGTGAACGCTTTTTTGAATGAACTGGAGGAGAACGGAATAATATATGATCTTCAGGACGTAAATGAATTGGACCTTCCGAATATCAAACTTCCATGGACAAATTAACAAATTCCGGTTCATTGTAGTAAAAATGTGTGTCATTTTGGCGCTCTTTCTATAGTTTGCGTATCATTATGGCGGTCTCATACACAAAGGGGGCTGTTAAGAAATTTTTTAGTTTCTTAACAGCCCCTTTTCTCTTGCATATTGTTTTTTTGAAAAACATATAATAAAATGATATCAACATGGCGCTTGGATGTATATAATTCTGGTGCATAAATATTGAAATAATCATGTTGGATGGTTGTTATGGACGCTTTATTGAAAATAGTGGATACAATCAATAGTTTCCTGTCAGATTATGTTTTGTTCATTTTGCTAATATCTGTCGGTATTTGGTATACAATCAGAACAAAATTTGTTCAGGTTAGATGCTTTGGCGAAGGATTTAAACGTTTGTTCGGAGGCATGAAGAACCGAAAGAATAAACAAAAAGGTGGAATGAGTTCTTTTCAAGCCCTGGCAACAGCAATTGCAGCTCAAATAGGAACCGGAAACATCGTGGGAGCAGCTGCTGCAATATTAACAGGAGGTCCGGGTTCTATTTTTTGGATGTGGATTATCGCGTTCTTCGGAATGTCTACAATGTATGCAGAAGCAGTTCTTGCTCAGGAAACAAGGGTTGTAAAAGAAAACGGCGAAGTGATGGGCGGACCTGTGTATTACATAAAGCGAGCATTTCCTAATAAATTCGGAAAATTCCTTGCAGCTTTTTTTGCAGTAGCTCTTGTTCTGGCAGTTGGTTTTTTCGGAGGAATGGTACAGGCAAACTCGATTGGGTCCGTTTGTAACACTGCGTTTGGAATACCTACATGGGTTGTCGGAGTGGTGTTGGCGGCAATTTGTATTATCGTTTTTATTGGAGGAGTCAAAAGACTCGCAAGCGTTGTAGAGAAACTTGTTCCTGTTATGGCGGTGCTTTTCATTCTTGGCTCAGTAGTTTTGCTTGCTATGAACATTACCAAAGTTCCAACAGCATTTGCTTTGATATTCAAGTATGCGTTCCAGCCTCAAGCAATCATAGGCGGAACTTTTGGGGCGGCTATAAAAATAGCTATGACACAGGGCGCAAAAAGAGGAATGTTTTCCAATGAAGCCGGTATGGGATCAACTCCTCACGCACACGCTTTGGCTAACGTAAATAATCCACACGAACAGGGAACAGTTGCAATGACAGGTGTCTTCATAGATACATTTGTAGTTCTGACATTGAACGCACTTGTAATTATAACAACTATGTACACTGAAGGCGGACTGTTAAGTGATGGCACTATCCCTGACACTATAGACAAGACAAATTTGGCTCAGATAGCATTCGGCACATCTTTTGGCAGTGTATTTGGTAATATCTTTTTAGCGGTTTGTTTGTTCTTCTTTGCATTTTCCACTATTCTCAGTTGGAATATGTTTGGAAAATTGAATTTTGTTTACTTATTTGGCAAAAAAGGAGAAATAATCTATACAATAATTTCAGTTGGATTTATCGTTTTGGGAACACTTGTGTCAAGTGATCTTGTATGGGGATTGTCTGATATGTTCAATCAGCTCATGGTACTTCCGAACGTTATTGCATTGTTTGCCTTAACAGGTTTAGTAATCGGAATACTGAAAAAATACAAAGTAGGAAAGAAAAAACAAGACATTACTGTTGAGCAAAGAGATAAGTGATAATGATTGGGATTTGATTGTTTGAAAAAGATTTGGATAACTATTTCTATTGTGGAGGCAAGTGTTTTGAAAAAGGTATTTTTGATTTTGTTCACTTTGGTCTTTATGGTTTTTACTTTTACGAGTTGTGATATACGCTTCAATCGATATAATGCGATTGGGCTGGTGAGAACAAGCAATTCACATTCGGCATATTTAAAGTTTTACTCATTGGAAGGAAGTTTGAGTTTTAAGTTCACGTATGATGGAACCAATCCTGCTCAGATAAAATATAAAGGAGAACTTGAAGAGGGCAGTATTACAGTTTATTGCGAAGCTGCTGGTAATAAAAGTGAGTTATTCACTATTAATGCCGGAGATAAAATCGTATCATCCGGAGGAAATATTTCAAAAGGTACGACTTATATCATAATTGAAACGAACGAAAAGTGCCAAAATGGAGAATTTGAGTTCGCAATTCAAGCGGAATAATAGTGTTTGTTGACGATTCTGATGTTAAGAGGAATCGTCAACATGTCTTTGTGGAGTTTTTTTGACCAAAATGATATAATTGCCTATGTAATAATATAACGTAAATACTTGAGAGGACAATAATTTTGAAAAAGCAATTTAAGAGTTTTTGGATATAGAAAAGAGTTTTTTTTGAACTTAATGATGAATGATGAATCTTTTCTTTACACGAAATTCGACAGAATAGATTTCAAAAAGAGATGATTTTTTGTGGGAGGAAAAATGAGCAAAGTATTACTGATTAATGGTAGTCCTCATGTCAATGGATGTACTGTAGCAGCACTTGAAGAGATGATAAAAGTATTCAAGGAAGAGGGCGTGGATACCAAACTTGTAAATGTGGGAAACAAAGAGATAAGAGGATGTATTTCTTGCAACAAGTGCAGAAAAGATGGCAAATGCGTCTTTGAAGATTCAGTTAACGAAGTAGCTTCAGAATTTGAGTGTTCAGATGGACTCGTAGTAGGTAGTCCGGTATATTATGGCTCTCCGAATGGAAACTTAATATCGTTTTTGGACAGACTTTTTTACAGCACATCTTTTTCCAAACATTTCAAAGTCGGAGCTGCAGTTGTATCTTGTCGTAGGGGTGGAAACACCGCCAGTTTCGATGTTTTGAACAAGTACTTTACCATAAGCAGTATGCCGATAGCATCGTCTACTTATTGGAACCAGGTTCATGGTTTTACTGCTGAAGATGTGAAGAAAGATCTGGAGGGATTGCAAACAATGCGTAATTTGGCACGGAACATGTCATTTTTGATTAAAGCCATTCATGATGAAAAAGAAAAAACAGGTCTTCCCAAACTTGAGAGAGGAGCTTTCACAAGCTTTCCGGATGGGAAATAGGAGAAAATTTGGATAATGGGATTAACAATTAACATATATTACAAAGGCAAAAATGGGTCTGCCCACGCTTTTGCAAAAGAAATGATAGAAAGCGGTATAGTAGAAAAAATCCGCAAAGAAAAAGGCAATATTCGATACGAGTATTTCTATCCGTTGGATGATTCTGAAACTATTCTTCTTATAGATACTTGGAAGGATCAACAGGCCTTGGATATGCATCATAATTCGAAGATCATGTCATCAATCGAAAAGTTACGTGAAAAATACGATTTGCACATGGTGGTAGAAAGATATGTGCAAGCAGATATTAATGATTCTGATGTAATATTCATGAGGAAATAGAGGGGATTATTCAATGAGAAAAACGTTATCAATTATTATAGTCTTTTGTCTTTTTACAATGGTATTAGTTTCGTGTAGAAAGACAAACACAAACAATAATACAAACAACACATCATCACTTGTGTCTGAAAACAATACAAAACTTGAAGAGACAGACAAACCAATATATAACAAAAATGATATTTTGGTAGTGTTCTTTTCTGCAACAGGTACAACAAAAGGAGTTGCACAAAAAATTGCAGATATAACAGGAGCAGATTTGAAGGAAATTGTTCCTGAAATTGCATATACTTCAGCCGATTTGAATTACGGAAACAGTGAGAGCAGGGCAACAAAAGAGCAAAATACTCAAAGCGCTCGACCTAAAATGAAAGAAAATATTTCTATTGAAGGCTACAAAACCATTTATCTGGGCTATCCCATATGGTGGGGTCAAGCTCCGAGAATCATGAGCACTTTTGTAGAAAATAGTGATTTTACGGGAGTGACAGTTATTCCTTTCTGCACTTCAGGATCAAGCGATATTGGGCAAAGTGATGACAAGTTGGCAGAACAGGCAAATGGCGGTGAATGGGTTCAAGGAAAACGCTTTTCATCAAATGCTTCAGTAGAACAAATTCAGGAGTGGATCAATGAGATGAATAATCAGTATACAAAAAAACAAATGATTTTGAAGATAAATAACACTGAAGTACCTGTGACATGGGAAAGCAACAATTCTGTTAACGCTTTAGCCGAATTGGTTTCTTCAAAGGAAATGGTCATAAATATGTCAATGTATGGAGGCTTTGAACAAGTCGGATCTTTGGGTGCCGATTTGCCGAGAAACGACAAACAAACTACAACAAATTATGGTGATATAGTTCTGTATTCGGGAAATCAGATAGTAATTTTCTATGGCAGCAATTCCTGGAGCTACACTCGACTGGGACATATTAATTTGTCAGAACAAGAAATGACAGACTTGTTATCCAATGGAAATGTGAGTATTAATTTAAAAATTTCACAATAAAAGGAGGAAGGCAATGATTATTAAAGCAGTCAAATTCAGAAAAGACGGATTCTATTCTCAGCCATTTGCTTTTGGAGGAGAAGATGGTATTGAGAAATACGACAAAAATGTTCGATATCGCGGCAGTTTACAGAACTACCTTATTGACACAGGCAAAGAAGTCATTTTGGTAGATACGGGGCTTCCTTGCGGTACACCAGAGGAAGCGCCTGATGAAAACAATCTGGCATACACTGGTAAAGATATATGTTCATACATGGATGCGCTGAAAGCAATTGGGTATAGTGCAGAACAAGTATCAAAAATACTTCTGACTCACAAGCATGCAGATCATTCCGGAGAACTCAAATCTTTTCCAAATGCAAAAATATACGTAAACGAAGAAGAAATATCTGCTGATGAATTGAAAGGTTTGAATAACATAGTTCCTGTATCATTCACTGATGGTGCATATTACAATTTCCCACAAAGTCAAAAGATTTGTGACGGAATATATTACATCAGAGCAAAAGGACACACAAAAGGAAACAGTATTGTTATAGTAGAAGATGAAGGACTCTTCTACATGCTTCATGGCGATATAACATATGTTGATGAAGCGCTTTATCAAAACAAACTTTCGGTTGTATATGAGGATAGAGAAGAGGCGAGAAAAACCTTTGACCGAGTTCGTGAATTTGTTTCGAAACATCCGACAGTATATTGTGGAACACATACTCCTCAAGGATATGAGAATCTTGAAGGAAAGATTGTAGTCGATTTGAGTAATCCTCCGGAAACTATTCCAGCAGGAGAAATAGTATTCAAAACAGCTTCAGGAAAGTATGTATGTTCAATTTGTGGATATGTGTATGACCCGGCTGAAAACAACGGAGTTGCGTTCGAGGATTTACCTGATGACTGGAGATGTCCTCGATGCAAACAGCCTAAAGAAAAATTCAACAAAGCGTAGTTTGATAAGAAAAAACTTGTAATGAAGCCAAAAAAATGTATAATGTACTTGTAACGGTCACATCAATCTGCGCTTTCAAGTTTTTTGAATCGCTTGACAATTGAAATTTAGAGTGATTGTGGGAAAAGTAATACAGGGGGGAAAAATGAAAAGAGTAATTAGTTTAGTTGTTTTAGTAGTTATGGTATTTAGTTTGTCATCATGCTTTTTATCAAATAACTATTCAGCTTCTTCAATGAAGTCAGGACTTGAAAAAGCAGGCTTTTCTGTTGTTGAAAATCCTTATATATCAAGTTTAGATTACAAGGATGCTAAAGGTTTGCAGAAAGTTGTTTACGGATATAAAACAGTTAACGGCGAAGAAGTTGGCGTTTTATTGTTCGTATTTGACAGCATAGATAACGTAAGTGCTTTCACAGATGCTTCAAGTGAGAGATTAGGTGTTATCAACGATTGGGCTAGAAAACATGCATCAAATGAAGAGGGTGGTTTCGTAGGAACTGCCAACAACGTTTTCTGGGCAGGAGACAAAGAAGGTAGAATCGCTGCAGGTATCAAATTGTTGACAGACTGATAATCGACGATTAATATCAAGCTAATATGGCAGGTTTATAGACAAATCCATGTTTTCAGATTGTCTAAAAGCCTGCCTTGTTTTTTGTTACAATTGCCAAGAAAAAAGAGGTTTAACAAATTATTTGTGCTTGATATAATTTTCATAATAGGTGTATAATAATACGTACTCAAAATATTTTCTTTTAAGATAAGATGCTTTATGATTGAGAAATCATTCAATCAATCACAGAACTTTCTGAGTCGTTCAATATGATGGTTATAGCTTAATATGTCGAGGATTAAGAATCCAAAAAGACATTGCATGAAATAGGGTGTGATTGTTATCAGGGATACATCTACTCCAAAGCTGAGCCCATAGAATAAAAGTTGGTCGTTTTGAATATAACAATAGTTATATCGTGTCTATTTGTTTTGCACATAGCCGATTTGTAGAATAAAAAACATTTTTGTTAATCGTTTACAACAAAAGGAGAATTACTATGAAACCAGCTAGTTTTGACAATTTATCTTTTGTTATCGGATTGGATCACGTTATCCAGAACTATAATAAACCCGCTAAAGAAACCTTTCCCAAAATAGAAAAAGGGTGTCATTGTTATGAGGCAATGAGGGGGTATTCTTCACCATGCCCTGATTGCCCGATTTACGGAAAAGACGGTAAGGGTAATTTGCTTTATAATGTTCCTGGAACCGATAAAAAGTATTATGCATCTTTTTCTAACATCACATTAAATGATGGATCAGACGGTTATATTGTTTCTGCAAGCGAATCGGATTACGAAAAAGATAAAAGAGATTTTGAAATAGATCAACTGCTTCACAAGGCTGAGATTTTCCGTAAGGCAAACTATAACTGTGCTTATTGTTATTTTGATGTCAACCTGACAAAGAATCTATTGACATCAGATTTGGTCGAAGTTGTAGATGAAGTTGAATATAAATTGGATATGACAACAAGAGGTTTTACGTATCCTATTAAATTTACAGATTACACGAAGTGGTTCCACGATCTGAAGGTCATATCAGATAAAGAAGAATATGAAGATATGACAAATCGTGAAAAACTCATTGAAAGATACAATCAGGGTATCACAAGTGCAAGTCTTATTTTCAGAGCAAGATCTACATCCGGTTATCTGACATGGCATAAACACAGCATATACATGTACAAGGTAAAAGGAAATGATGATTTGTTTGCAATTTACGTTTTGAGAGATATTGCTTTCAAGGTAATCAATGAAGACAATACACGTAAAAACGAAGACATCGTAAGAATTCTTGCAAATGAATATGCAACCGTTCTTTATGTAGATGTGTTAACAGGTGTGGTTTCAAGTTGTAAATTGCCTAAATCCTGGGATGCAAGTCTGAAAAAGGATATAAGCGACAAACCTTTTACTGAGGTGTGGAGAAAGTACATAAAACTTTATGTAAAGAATTCTGATGCTGAAAAAATGTCTAAATTGTTAGACAAAGAATACATGACTCAGTATTTTGAGAATAAAACAAATCTGTCTTTTGTTTTTAGAATGGGAACAGAGAGTGAGTTCAAATACTATGAACTAAAAGTTGTTAAAGCAAACGAAGGCGATTTGAAAGCGTTGGTTGTAGGTATGGCAGATAAAGATGAAGAAATTCGTTCTGCCAATGAAATGCAGAAACAGCTTGAAACAGCTCTCGTTCTTGCCCAAAATGACGCTCTTACAAATGTCCGCAATCGTACAGGGTATGATATGTGTGAAAGACAAATCAATGCAGAACTCGAAAAAGGCAATGCTGATGGATTTGCCGTTATCATGTTCGACGTGAATGGTCTTAAGATGGTAAATGATGCTTATGGTCACGATAAGGGCGACCAGATGCTGATAAATGCATGTAAGATTATTTGTGATGTGTTTAAACACAGTTCAGTATTCAGACTTGGCGGAGATGAGTTTGTTGCTGTTGTAAGAGGGAAAGATTATGACAAGTGCAACTCATTGCTGCAAAAACTTCGTGATATAGTTACAGAAAACGAAGAAAAAGATGGACCTGCATATGAAAATGTGTCTATGGCCAGCGGAATGGCGATATATAATCCGAAAATAGATAAGTACGTATACGACGTATTTATGAGAGCTGATGAAGCTATGTATGAGAATAAAAATCATATGAAGGTTCTGAGAGCTAAGAGAAACCTGCAAAGAAGAAACAGAGGTTGAGTCAATAGTTTTACTGCATAGTAAGATTTTTCTGCTTTGCAAACTTTCTTCATTAATGGGAGTATTCCAATGATTAAAGATTTCATTTTGCAAAACTGGGCTACAATTCTTGTAGTTGTTGCTTTTGCAATATTGCTAAAAACAACTGTCTTTTTGGAACGAAAAGTCATAAACAGGATGTTTTTGTTAATCACAATGATTTTTGTGCTGTCGATTATTGTGTTCTTTGAGTTTTATTTTGGTGATCAAGGCACAAACAAAGAACTAAGAGTAGTGCTGATGGCAATCAGGTATAGTGCTACACCTTTTATAATTGCAATGGTAATGTATACACTTGTCAAGAAAGCTCCTTGGTATATATTCACCCCTGCGATGGTGTTTGCGATACTTAATTTCATTTCCATATTCACTGGCATTGTTTTTGGCTTGGATGAGAAAGGCAATCTGGTAAGAGGAGCGCTTGGATATTTGCCATATATAGCGGTGGGAGTATATAGTTTCTTTTTGGTATTTATCCTCATTAAACAAAGTAATAAGCAAGCAACTGAAATCATTCCGATAATGTTTTTGTGTTTTGCCTTTGCCTCGGGATTGGTTTTGCCTTTTGTTCTCGGCAAGAATTATTCTCAGATTTTCTGTACAACAATAGTAATTGCATTGTTTGTCTATTATGTCTTTTCAATTCTGCAAATTACAAAGAAAGACCCACTTACCGGCCTTTTGAATCGTCAGGCATACTATGCGACAATTGAAGACAACCCTAAAGATATAACTGCGATTGTATCCATAGATATGAATGGATTAAAGCCTATTAATGACACTAAAGGGCATGCCGAAGGCGATAACGCCATAGTAACTTTGTCACTTTGCTTTTTGCGTGCTGCAAAAGCCAAACAATTGGTTTTCAGAGTCGGTGGAGATGAATTTGTTGTTGTGTGCCGCAGAACAAGTGAAGACGAAGTTAAACTATTTGTTGATTTAGTTCAAAAATATGTATCTGAAACTGATTATAGCTGCGCAATTGGTTATAGTTATTCATCTGATGGCTCTAAGTCAATAGATGAAATGCTCTTGGAATCAGACAAGATGATGTATGCTCAAAAAGCATTGCATTACGCCAAATTAGGCGTAGTGAGAAATCACGACTAGTGTTATTAACGATTTTTTACGGAGAAGAGATATGGAATTTACCGAAGTTTTGAAAAACAGGTATTCGTGTAAAAAGTATTCGGATAAACAAGTGAGTAAGGAAGCACTCGAAGAAATTGTAAATGCTTCAAGAACTGCTCCGACTGCAAAGAATTTACAGGAGCATAGAATCCATGTCTACCAGTCAAAAGAAAAACTTGCCTTGATAGACAGTGTAACACCGTGCAGATACAACGCACCGACAGTTATCGTTGTCGCGTTTGACAAAGACAATGTTTTTGTATATCCCGGAGAAAAGAGAGATTCAGGTGTAGAGGATGCTACAATCGTTGCAACTCACTTGATGCTCGCTGCTCAAAATGCAGGAGTGGATAGTTGTTGGGTAAATTTTTTTGATCCAGACAAACTTAAAAAAGCGCTCGATTTGCCGGAAAATGAAGAAGTGCTTATGATTTTGGACCTGGGTTATTCAGCAAATGGCTATAATCCTATGCCAAATCACTCAATCAGAAAAGATTTATCTGAAACAGTATCTTTTGAAAAATGACTATATAACAAACGAGGACACTTGCCAAAGAAGGTAAGTGCCCTTTTGAATATATTCATATTTTTCAGAAAAAAAGCCTTACGTCATTGAATTCTCCGTGAAGCTCTTCATAATCTTGTCCGAGATAACAAGCAAAACTGCTGATGTGTTCAAATCCTTTTTCTTTGTAATAACTTATGCTGTCATGAACGTTATTGTAATCTACGACAAGTTTTTTGGGAGGCTTTTGCCAATTTGAAAAGAATGAGTTGTCATACCAGTACTCAAGAACCTTGGAATCCTTTTTCCCGAATAAACTGAGCAAATCACTTTGCTTAGTCTTTTCTTCTTCGGAAATCATTCTTGAGGATTCTTTCATGTCTCTTTCAAAAGGAGCATACTCGACAAAAATACCTTTTGCAGGTTTGACTTTTTTAGGTGGAACAGATGTGTTGAAATATGCTAGATATGCCAGTTTTGCGTCAGGAAAATCCTTTTGTATTTCCGAGAGCATTCTGTTCATGACCATTAGTTGCTGATCCGACGGGGAAAGGGAAGAACACTTTTTGCAATGGCAGTGGCTGTCTTTTTTGTCATCAAGCCAGAAATAGAAGTTGTGACTGCTTTTGTACAGTTTTTTTGCCAATTCTTTTGCTCTTTTGGCGACAATGTCCATAGCTTCTTCACTTGAAACGCAGAAATTCAGATCAGGAGTTCTTTCTCCATTTTCATTCATTCTGAAATACTCGGGATTAGTTTCAAACATGTCTCTGGGCATAAGATATGAGCCGCAGTGCATTTCATATTCGATTTTTAATCCCATACTTTCTGCATAATCTATCTTGTCTTGGAATTCTTTTGTATCCATGTCAGAGAGCATTTTTTCGAGATTGAGATGAGCCCTGTATCCTCCAACGGGGTGAAGACCAAGACAATCAATATTGTTATCTATGAGCCTGTCTATCCATTTTTTGCTCAATTCTTCAGGGTGTATCAGCAGACTTGTCATATACTATTCCTTTTGTTGATAGTTTTTACAAAGATATTGTAACAAAACTGATTGTTTTTGACAAGATTGTCACTTTTTGTTGGCTTTTGAAATAATATAGAAAAAGCGTGATTGTAAAAAAGAAAAATAATATGTATAATATGCGTGTATATTTTTTTATGAAGAAACTTGGTGAAATTAATGGATAAAATGGTATTCACTGAAAATAGAATAAAAGTATTCGAGCAGATGGACGACAATTCCATTATGGTTATATTTTCCAGAAGAGGACCGGATGTCACTTTTCAGGACAAATATGAAATAAACAGAAACTACTACTACTTGTCTGGCGTAGTTGAATATGACAACATACTTGTGCTCAAAAAGAAAGACGGTACATGCAAGTCATTGATGTTTATTAAGCCATATGACGAGCTCAAGGCAAAATGGGTCGGTGCTCCAAAGACAAAAGAGGAAATAATGAATATTTCCGGAGTTGAAGAAGTTGCTTACCTTGATTCATTTGATTCAACAATTGTGAGATATATGCAGTCTTACGGAACAATGTACCTGGATATTGTCACAAAAGAAAAGGATCAGGAACTTGATTTCGTGGATAAATATGCAGATGAAATCAGGAATAGAATGCCGTGGGTAAGCATTAAGAACGGCAGACCTTTGATTCAGCACGCAAGAACAGTCAAACAAGAACCTGAACTTGAACAAATGCGCACTGCAATTGATATAACAAACAAGGGTATTCAGAACATTTTGAGACATATGAAGCCAATGTATGAATACCAGCTCGAAAGTTATTTTGATCAGGCAATTAAGTATTACGGCGCAACGGGTTATGCTTTCCCGACTATAGCAGCCAGCGGCAAGAATGCTTGTTGTCTTCACTACAGCGATAACAACTCAATGGCAAAAGACGGAGACCTCATACTATTTGACCTCGGAGCCAATTACAATTGTTATTGTGCTGACATTTCAAGAACTTTCCCTGTAAACGGAGTATATTCAAGACGCCAGAAACAGTTATATGATATCGTTCTGCAAGGTCAGAAGCTGGTATTTGGAAAAGCTAAACCGGGTGTTACAACAAAAGAACTGAACGGTTTTTTGAGAGAGTATTACAAGGTTGAACTAAAAAAGATCGGACTTATTGAAGAGGGAACCGAAGAAGAAGTTTCCAAGTACTATTTCCATGGTGTTTCGCATCATATAGGAGTTGATGTACATGACTTGGCAGATAATGCTCCTCTTAAGGCAGGCTGTGTGATTTCAAATGAACCTGGGCTTTATATAAGTGAAGAGGGTATAGGAATCAGAATTGAAGATGATGTCCTTATCACAGAAAACGGAGCTGAATGGCTATCACCTCAGATAATTAAAGAAACAGAAGATATAGAAAAGTTCATTAAAGAAAACAAAATATAATTACGGAGCAGAACATGGAAGAAAACAAAGACTACTCAGTAAACGCAACAGATAATCCCGACACAGAACCTCATGTTGAGGATTATGAGAGCCAATTCATTAATACGTCCACTATGGACAAAACTCCCGTTGTTAACCACAAGGGAATGAATCTGTTTGCTTCAAAAAAAGATGATTTTAAGCGAATGAAAATGGCATATATTTCAAACGGACTGCTTTTGATGCTGTTTGGAATAGTGGATTTTGTCATCATGCACAATCTTTTGATGGAAATGTTCCCGCAATTTGCTTCACTGGCAATTCTCATTTTCACTATGGTCTTGCTTGGAGTGGTAACATTATTGCAGGGGTTAATCCTGAAAAATGAAGTGAAGTCAAAATCTTTTTGGCTGGACAAGACTTACGACATTTCCATTGATGACAGCAATGAATTAAAAGTTGATACAACTCTTATGCCACTAGGATATTTGAAATCTATTTTCAGCAAACTGTCATACGGATGTTTGTATGGAATAAGCTGCATTGCAATATTGACTGTGGCGACTGAACCTACAGTAAATATGAGAGTGCTTGGCATGGCTTTACTTGTTACTGTTATTTCTTGCTTTATTGTCATCAACAGAATGAAAGAAGCAAGTCGAAAACTTCCATATAACAAATTG
This sequence comes from Clostridiales bacterium, assembly GCA_016282315.1. Classification (GTDB taxonomy): domain Bacteria; phylum Bacillota; class Clostridia; order Oscillospirales; family CAG-272; genus CAG-841. The sequence goes on from JAEEKG010000084.1 coordinate 17,690, forward strand.
AAATTCTATTGTGAGGGCTATGTTTTGGAATGTACAAGCAAGCTCAGACACTGGAGAAAAATCTGATATAACAAAAACAGAACCATTTCCAACAAGCGACGATGGTTCTTTTTTGTGAAATGAAAAAGGAGTAAAAAATGAAAGCTGGAGTATTTTACAGAGCAAATGATCTTAGAGTTGAAGAAATAGCAAAACCTGTTCCAAAGAGTGATGAAGTGCTTATAAAAGTAAAAGCATGCGGAATCTGCGGAACAGATGTTCACATATTCAATGGAGATAAAGGTTGTTTTCCGACACCTGAAGGCACTGTTTTGGGCCACGAATTTGCAGGTGTAGTTGAAGAGATTGGTGTCGATGTAAAAGATATCAAGGTCGGCGACAGAGTATGCGTTGATCCGAATAAATTGTGTAATGATTGTTACTATTGCAAGAGTGGAATAGGACATTTTTGCGAAAACATGATTGGAATTGGAACAAGTATAAACGGAGGCTTTGCCGAATACTGCGCAGTTCCACAATCTCAGGTATATAAGATTGCAGATACAACAACGTTTGAAATGGCTGCAATGACTGAACCTGTCGCATGTTGTGTACACGGCATGGATATGTGTGAAATATCTTGCGGTGATACTGTTGCCATTATTGGCGGAGGCATGATCGGAATGATCATGCTGCAGTTGGCAAAGATTTCAGGCGCTGGAAAGCTCATTATGATAGAGCCTGTAGAATCAAAAAGAGAAATAGCAAAAAGACTTGGCGCTGACATCACAATCGATCCTATTAAAGAAAATGTGAAACAAGTGTTGTCAGACAACAATATAAGCAGAATATCAACTGTCATTGAGTGTGTTGGAAAGACATCGACTATCGAACAGGCAATTGAAATAGCAGGCAAGAAATCCGTAGTAATGATGTTTGGTTTGACAGCTCCAGAAGATACCATATCTGTAAAGCCTTTTGAAATATTCCAAAAAGAGATTGTCTTAAAAGCATCTTTTATTAATCCCTATACACAAAAGAGAGCATTGTCTCTTATAGACGGGCATAAGATTGATGTGTCTTCTATCGTTTATGCTTGTGAACCGCTTGACAAGTTGCCACAGATACTGTCCGATGCATCACTGCGCGCAAAGGGCAAGTTCATAATAATCCCATAATAGACAAGTCATGCGTATTCTTTCTTTTGGAGAAATACTCTGGGATGTTTATCCCGACGATAAGTGCATAGGTGGAGCGCCATTGAATTTCGCTGTGCATTTCTGCAAATTGGGCGGACATTCCTATATGGCGTCAGCAATAGGAGAAGATGACCTTGGAAAGCAGGCTATTCAAAAACTGAAATCATGGAATGTTAACACCGATTATGTCAATGTGGATAAACAATTACAGACAGGACAGTGCATTGTAAAACTGGATGAAAAAGGGATTCCTACGTACAATTTGCTAAGAAACGTGGCATATGACCATATAGAGTGCAGAGCAGAAAACGAGCAATTTGATGCTTTGTATTTCGGCACATTGTCTTTGAGAGATTCAGATAACTTAATCAGCTTAAAAAATCTTTTGAAGAACAACCTTTTCAAAGAGGTTTTTGTTGATGTGAACATAAGACCTCCGTTTTACTCAAAGGATAGCATCTTGTTTGCTTTGGACAATGCAACCATTATAAAAATCAGTGATGAAGAGTTGCCTATATTATTAAAAACAGTTTATGGTGATTTGTCTGATGGTAAAAATGCTTTTTCTTTGTTGTCTGAATCTTTTCATAATCTGAAAATGATTATTCTGACAATGGGAGAAAAAGGTTCGGTTGCATATGATTGCAAAAATACCCAAAAATACGAAATGAGAGCGAAAAAAGTGACTGTGGTATCGACTGTAGGTGCAGGAGATAGTTTTTCTGCAGCATTTATGTATAGTTATTTGTCCGGTAAAAATATAGAGGAATGCCTTAGAGAAGCAAGTGAATTAAGCGCATTTGTGGTTTCTCAAAAAGATGCAATTCCCGAATAATCACAAAAAGAGAAGAAAAATGTGGTACTACTCAGCTAATGACTATTTCAAAGAAAGATTCGGACAAAAAATGTACAAACTGTCTTTGTCCGGGGGTTACACATGCCCAAACAGAGATGGTACAAAAGGAATAGGCGGATGCATTTTTTGTTCTGAAGGCGGTAGCGGAGATTTTTCTGAAAGCTTATTCAATCAGGATTATTCAAGTGCTATCGACAATGCCAAAAACAGAGTTCGTAACAAAACAGGAGTAAAATGTGGCTACATTGCCTATTTTCAGAGCTATACAAGCACATATATGCCTGCGGGTGTATTTGAGTCTATGCTAGATAAAGCGCTTCAGGATGAAGATATTTTGGCTGTTTCGATTGGTACTAGAGCCGATTGTCTGGGCGAAGATATTCTCGGTATTCTGGACAAGGCAAATAAGATAAAGCCAATTTTTGTTGAAATAGGGCTGCAGACAATTCACGACTCAACAGCAAGACTGATCAACAGATGTTTTGAATTGAGCGAATATGAACAATCAGTAAGAAAACTGCATGAATTGGGAATTAACGTGATTACACATGTAATTATAGGGTTGCCTAATGAAAGCAAAGAAATGATCTTAAAAACAATTGAGTACGTAGGAAAACATACAGACGGAATAAAGCTGCAATTACTCCACGTGCTAAAAAATACAACACTTGAAAAACTCTACGACAGAGGAGAATTTCAAGTGTTGGATTTAGATGAATATATAGATATTCTTTGTCTTTGTGTGGAAAAACTTCCCAAAAATGTCGTGATTCACAGACTTACTGGCGATGCGCCGAAAAAACTGTTGGTAGCACCGCTTTGGTCTGCAGACAAGAAAAATGTAATAAATACAATAAGAAAAGCATTTATACAAAGGGACATCTGCCAGGGAAGGCTAGCATAAAACGCATATTATATTTTTGTTTTCGCGCTCACTTCACGATTTCTATCTCATCCCATCCTTCTTCTTTATCCGGAGCGATGTAATAGGAAAGCATTTTGTCATAAACTTCATCAGGGACTTGACGGTCCCTGCTTTTGTTTCTTTCTTTGCATGTAGCAACATCGACATCGAAGACGACGCATTTCTTTTTGCATTTGATGTTTTTTATTGATTCTAGAAAACGGATTCTTCCCGGTTTGTACACGTTTGTGGCATCATATATGCAATTCTGACCATCGCTAAGAGCGTCTGTCAATCTCTTGTGCAATGTGTCAAATATGAGGGCATTTTTAGAGTTGTCCTGAACGTTTCCCAAAAGCTCTATTCTGATCGCATCAGAACTGAATACTTTATAGTCGTCTTGGGATAATTTATCTGCATATGTGGATTTTCCGCATCCCGGCAAACCTACAAGCATCACTAAGATCGGTTCTTTTTCCATTTTAATCTATGCTTACAACGGTGTAGTCTCTGGCTTCAACAGCTTGTTTTAAAACACTGTTTTCAACAGGAGAACTCAGTGTGACAACAGCTTTTCCTTCGGTGTGGCTTACATTTGCATTGACTACGCCTTCAACTGATTCAAGAGCTTTTTTAACTGATGCTTCACAGTGTGGGCACATCATACCTTTGATTACGATTGTTTTTGTTTCCATTTTGTTTTCTCCTTTTTCAGCAACGTCGAGTAATCTGCCATCGCTGTTTGTTGTTATTTGTTTCTTCTTTTTGTTTTTTCGTGGTTTGTGTATGTTTATAAGGTTGAGTCTCAATGCATTCATGCATACGCAAAAGCTGGATAAGCTCATTGCTGCGGCTCCGTACATGGGCTCCATTGTGATGTTTGCCCATACAAACAGACCTGCTGCTATAGGAATGAGGCAGCTGTTGTATATAAGTGCCCAGAACAAGTTTTCTATTATGTTGTAATATGTTTTCTTGCTCAGTCTTATAGCTGCACTGACATCTGTCAGATTATTCTTCATAAGTACGACATCAGCTGAATCAATAGCAACATCCGTTCCGGCTCCAATAGCCATTCCGATGTTGGCTCTTGTAAGAGCAGGTGCATCATTGATTCCGTCACCTACCATGCAAACTTTGCCATGCTTTTGAAGTTCTTTTATTATTTTTTCTTTTTCATTAGGTAAAACTTCAGCGATTACTTCGTTGACTCCAGTCTGTTTGCCTATGGCTTTGGCTGTCCTCTCGTTATCGCCCGTGATCATTACTACATGAATACCCATGTCCTGAAGTTCTTTTATGGCTTTAGGACTGTCTTCTTTGATTGTGTCTGCTATTGCAATAATGCCGATTAGCTCATTATCTTTTGAGAAGAATATAGGTGTTTTTCCTTCTTGAGACAATTTGTCTGCCAATTCTTCTTCGCCTGAAGAAACAATGGCTGTTAAGCTTATGTAGTTTTTGTTTCCGGCTCTGTATTCTTGACCATCAATCTTTGCTTTTATACCATTGCCTGACAATGACTTGAAGTCTGTGGATTCTATGTTTTCTATGCCGAGATCCTGAGCATGTTTTGTTATTGCTTTGGCCAATGGGTGTTCGCTTTTGCTCTCCAATGAATAAGCTATTTTAAGTAGTTCTGTTTCGCTGTAGTTGCCTAAAGGCAAAACATCAGTAACAACCGGTTTTCCGTTTGTTATAGTACCTGTTTTGTCCAAAGCTACTATTTGAATATTTCCCGTTTCCTGTAACGCTTCTGCTGTTTTGAATAATATGCCGTTCTTTGCGCCTATTCCGTTACCGACCATAATGGCAACGGGAGTAGCAAGACCGAGAGCACAAGGGCAGCTCACAACCAATATGGTAATGGCTCTGGCTAGGGAATAACCAATGGGCTGGCCTATTATCATCCATATTGCAAAAGTGATTATTGAAAGCAGAATGATGACCGGTACAAATATTCCGGATATTTTGTCAGCCAGTCTAGCGACAGGGGCTTTAGTAGCCGATGCTTCGCTTACCATTTTGATGATTTGAGCAAATGTGGTGTCTTCGCCTACTTTACTTGCTCTGCATTTTAAAAAGCCCGATTGATTTATTGTTGCTGACGAAACATTGTCATTACACTTTTTATCTACAGGAATGCTTTCTCCTGTAAGGGAAGACTCATCAACAGCGCTCTCTCCTTCGAGAACTATGCCGTCAACAGGAATCCTTTCTCCCGGTCTGACAACGAAGATGTCGTTGACTCTTACTTCGTCTATATCTACTGTTATTTCTTTTTCATCCCTAATGACATTTGCTGTTTTCGGAGCCAGCTTCATCAAACTCTTCAGGGCATTCGTGGTTTTGCCTTTTGAGTAAGATTCAAGGGTTTTGCCAACAGTAATCAAAGTCAAAATCATTGCAGATGATTCAAAATACAATTCCATCATCAGTTTCATGACTTGCTCCGCATCTCCATCGAGTTGAGCCCTGGTCATGATGAATAAGATTACTACGCTGTATATAAACGCTGCGCCTGATCCAATTGCGATGAGAGTGTCCATGTTAGGGGCGCGATGAAACAAACTCTTGAAACCGCTTATAAAAAACTGTCTGTTGATGAAGATGATAATAATTGTCAGAATCATTTCAACAAGGCCAACTGCTATGTGATTTCCACTGAAAAATTCAGGCAAAGGAAAGTTGAACATAGAGTGTCCCATAGAAAAGTACATTAGTACCAACAGGAAAGCCACAGACGTTATAAGCCTCTTTAAAAGTTTAGGTGTTGTCTTGTCTTTTAATGCTTCCTCTTCAGATTTCAACTTGTTTGAAAAATCTGATTTTTTATTGCTTTGTTCAAACTTTATTTGTGCTCCGTATCCGGCATTTTCTACAGCTTTGATTATGTCAGAAGAATTGGCATTTCCTTCTACACCCATAGTGTTTGTCAGCAAACTTACACTGCATTTTTGAACACCTTTAACTCCGCTTACGGCTTTTTCAACACGAGCCTGACAGGCAGCACAGCTCATTCCGGTGATAATATATTGTTCCATAGTTCTATTTCATCACTTTCTGAAGTGTGTTGACCAATTCCTGAAGCTTTTCATCATTTCCTTGTCTTATGTCATTTACAACACAGGTTTTGATGTGATCTGACAACAATACTTTGTTAAAGCTATTCAGTGCAGAATTAATTGCAGATACTTGAGTAATGATATCCAGACAATAGGCGTTTGATTCTACCATTCCTTTTACTCCGCGAATCTGGCCTTCAATCCTGTTCAGTCTGTTTAAGAGTGCCTTTTTTTCTTCATCCGTGCGCTTTTTTGTCTTCTCCAGACAATGCTCACATTTATTTAAATCGTTTTTGTTGTTCATAATATTCTCCATATACCCCTATGGGGTATTTATACCTAGAATTGTAACCCATATAATATACCTGTGTCAATGGAAAAATCTATTTTTGAAAGGATTTTCATTATGTCAGACGAAGAAAAGAATGCAAAAAAGGAAAAGAAAGAAAAGAAATCCAAAAAGAAAAAAGAAGTAGTTTATGTCGAAGAACGTGGATATTATGAGAACAACGGAAAGATAGACAACATAAATGAAGTATTTGACAGCGTAAAGAAAGTCAAACACAAGACTTCAACGTTCTGGGCAGATTTTAAGAAATTCATTGCTAAGGGCAATATTATAGATCTGGCTGTTGCGCTGGCTATAACCACAGCATTCAATGGTTTGATAAATTCCATTGTTTCTTCATTCATCATGCCGATTTCCGGTTATTTATTGGGAACACATGATTTGAGCTCATTGAAGTGGGTCTTAAGAGAAGCAGTTGAAGCAGATGAAGCTTTGGGTACTAAAGCTATCGCGGAAGTAGCGGTAACGTACGGACAATTTCTACAGGCTTTGCTGAATTTCTTTGTAATAGCATTGACTTTGTATTTCTTTGTCAAGACATTCTTGAAATTGCAAAACACACTTCACAAGAAAGAAATTGCGGAAGCTGAAGAAAAAGCAAAGATAGAAGAAGAAAAGAAAAAGCAGGAAGAAGAAAAAGAAGAAGCAAGAAGAGCAAAAATTGCTGAACAAAAAGAGGCAGAAAGAAAAGAACTCCTGGAAAATGTCAACAGACAAACAGAAGTTCTTGAAAAAATTGAAGCTTTACTCAGAGATGGCAAGAAATGAGCTTGCACTCTTTTGGGCAGGAGTATGTAATTTTTCCTTCGTCAATCTTGACCTTAATTTCTCCGTAAGGAGTCGGAACACTTCCTTGTGCATATGTCAGGTCTGACATGTGAGGCAAGATAACGAATTCTTTGAATCCCGGTTTAATTGGTTTTATTCCGAGAACAGTGGTTTTTAAATATACAGCCGGGTAGGCAGACCAGGAGTGACAATTGCTTCTTGAGTTTTGTTTTCCCGGCTTATTAAATGTTTCGGTAGTGGTCCTTATTCCATCCAGGATCATTGAGTTGTAGTCTCGTCTTATGGACTGCAAAACTAAATCGTGCATATCTAAATTGTCCAGCAGAGAATAAGCATTGTGCAAGAAGAACGGAGAACCTATGTGTACATAACCATCCGGGGCCATGTCAGAATCAAAAGCCCCTTTGACGTTGTTAGCCGGAGTTCCTGCAACATAGTTTCCATTTTTTATGTTATCTATTACGAATCTGCTTGCGCATTCTTTTCTATCTTCAGTAGCAATGTCAAATAAGACAGCATAGGTGTTCGTCTGAACACTTATTTTTTTATACTTCAGATATTCTTTGTATGATTCAGGCTCTCTACCGATTTTAGAAAAATAGTTTGAGTAAATGGCATAACCAAACTCATCTCGTGCCGTATCTACATAAGCACTGGCACTATCATCCCAACAATAAGTATTGATTGCATTTTTTATTTCAGTTGAAAGTTCTTTGTAGTGATTGCCAAGTTTTGAATTGCCTAATTCTTCTTCGACCTGAGCATATACATCCAGGACTTTTTTCAGCATCATGCTGTTTGCTGTGGCTTCTCCGCATTGAATCAAATCATTGTTTGCCCATTCAATAAGATTCCATGCGCCGTCAATTGAAAGCAATTTTCTTTCTGACAATTGTACTTCGCTTCTTCTTATTGATTCTTCAATTGAAGGCATGATTTCTTTTAAAAACTCAATGTCACCTGTGTACATGTAGTGATCGTAAACAGACAGCATCCACATATAGCTCCAGATAGGAATTGTGCCTTCCGGATAAGTTGGGAAGCATGCACATGGCAGGTTTAATCTGTTCAAGTACCTCGGGTTGTTTGTCCTGTATATCTTTTGAAGACCATCTTCAATGGATTGGGAAATGAGTTTGTTGTGACTCTTGTTCATCTCATATTCGCCGAAGCAATTGAGATTGATTAAAGAGGTAATGCTTCCATCTCCGGTCCATGGATTCTGTTCGTAAGCAGGGCAATCTACATATGTATCCAATGTACAGCATTTTGCTGTGTGTTCACACATTCTGTATATCTCATTTATTTCTTCATCCGAACAAGAAAAACCATAAGTCTTTTCTATCGGATATGACATATCTATGCATGAAACAGAATGAACAATGATTGTTTCAGGACAAGGGTCCAATGTTATAAATGCGTATCTGAACCCTCTGCGAACAGGACTTACATAAGTCTGCTCTCCGCCTTTTGAAGAATAGATCAAAGTCATGCGATCATTCATGAAATTGGCGCCGTCTTTTGTCATAGATTCAAAGAAATCTATTCTGAATTTGTAATCCTTGGGGGCGTTGATCTTTATTTCAATGTTTCCTATTTGTTCATCATCCCAGTCAATAATTCCGACTATTGTTTTGTCGTGAGGGAGCAGTTCAACAGGAAACACTATCTCTTTTTTGTCCAGTCTTTTTATGTGTGCATTAAGGCTGCAAAAGCTGGGGAAAATAACGGAGCCGAGTTGAGTTTCATACTTAGCTGTTTTCAGCATAGAATGGTATCCAGGTTCTTTAGAAATGACTTCTTTGGAATCAGCAAGTTTGATAAAGCCTAGAGAGTAATCCTTAGCACTTGTATCATATTTGTTGTTGCTTTTTAAGTCGTTCCATGGGAAAAATGGTTTAGAATTTGAACTGCCTGGATCTTCCACAAAACGCCAGTTGATATCTTTTCCGTAACCGCACATCATTATGTCGGGTAAAGATCCTCTTATACAGAGAATACTCGGACTCTCGCTCACCGTTATTGTGTCACCAAATCCAACTTGTTTTCCGTTGCAATAAGCTTCTTTGACTCCTGAAACAAAATATACAATGATATTTGTAAAGGCAGAAGAAGTCAGAGTTGAGAAATACAGGCCTGAATTGGTATTGCTCCCGACGGGTGAAAGCACTTTGTGGTAATCTTTATAGCTGCTGAGAATGGCTGTGTTGAGTATGGAAGCAGGATAAGAACGCTTGTTGTCATCAAGAAGTTTTAAATCTGATTTGTGTAAAGCATAGAATGGGTGTCTAATAAGGCTGTCGCCATGGATATACACACCGTCGCACGCATAGTCATCTATGTTTTGCTCTTTGTTTGCGTCGAATATTTCTTCTTTTGCTCCGCCTTCGACCAGATATGGCACCCCGTCGCTCAATGGTGAATACTCACCGGTCATGACATTTTTATCTGAAACAAGTATTACGTGATTATCTATGCTTATTTCAAAAGCTACGCCATCCCTGTTTTTTTCGCCTGTACTGCAATATAGTACTGTCAGTGTATTTAAGCCTTTTTTTACAAATGAACTTATGTCAACTACTTTGTACGCTAAATCAAAAATATATGATCTCTCACACATTCTGAATGCATAACTGCCGTTGATGAAAACGGCTGCATAGTCAGTGGGGCATATGGCAATAATTGCGTTATCATTGTCAAGAAAAAAAGATGTAGACAATGTGTACCATTTCCGTTTAATCGGATCGTCATGGCACACAAATCTAGTTTTGCAGTTAAATGTGTAATTGCCTTTTACAATTTTAGCTGAATTATCCATATTCCATCCCCTGACTCTATTTTTTTTCTTCTACATTATATTCCCGATTTGTTATTTTTACAAATAATTGTACAAATAGCGGTTGACAAAAATCGCAATTAATGTCATTATGCAATAGAAATCGTACGGAGGACAAAACTATGCTGAAAGACTATGTTGAACCGATCAGAACAAAGAAAGTATTATCTCACCCGAAAATAGTAAAAAAGGGAACTATTGCAGTTGGTGTCGTTGAGTCAACTCCAGTTGTATGGAAAGGCAGGCTGATGCGTTTTGAATGGCTCCACGGCAGAGCTTGGGCAAATGAGAATAACAAAATAGGAATAGAAGAAGGCTGTTTTCACTTTGTGGATATGGAGACAAACGAATACACTCAGCCTTTTGCGATTGGTTATTCATTTGGGTGTGCACATGTTGAAAACGAAAAGATGTATGTGTTTGGCACAAGAGGAGATGCAGCCGGTCACGCAATAGATACTTTTGTATCAACGGATTTGGTAAGCTGGGAAAAAATAGGAGAACTTGAAGTACCAGACGAGTTTACGATATATAACACATCAGTGTGCAAGGGCAAAGACAAATATGTCATGGCAATAGAAATGGGAGGGAAGAATCCCTTGATAGGAACAGTTTTCACATGCTTTTTCGCCGAGTCCCAAGATCTTGCCAATTGGACATTGCTTTCAATGGACAAATATGAATACTCAAAAGAAAGATATACTGCTTGTCCCGTCATAAGATACTGCAATGACTATTATTACATGATTTATCTTGAGCGTATGCCTTTGCACAGATATGTTCCATATATAGTCAGGACAAAAGACTTTGAGAGTTTTGAATTGGGCCTTCAGAGTCCTGTTTTGTGGTTTGACGACAATGACAGGATTCTTTACAAAAAAGAATGGTTTACGGAAGAAGAAAAAAAGCTAATTGATTCGTCAATCAACCTCAACAACAGTGATGTGGATTTGTGTGAATATGAAGGCAAAACCGTGATTCTGTACAGTTGGGGAAACCAATATACACAGGAGTTTCTGGCCAGAGCTGAATATGACGGTTCTGTTGAGGAGTTTTTGGAGTCATATTTTGATATAACTTAAGAAAAATGGTCTGTTTAATCACCGGACAAAGGTGAAAAAACAGACCTTTTTTGTTAACAATATTTTATAATCATCTTTAGGACTCTTTTTGCGCTCTTTCTTGCCATGCTGATCGGAACGGTGCCGTCTTTAATTGCATTTGCAACGCTTTCCGTCTCGCCCCTAGGCATTTTCAAATCGCTTCCAGCAAGTAGTTCTTTAACATTGCTTGAGTCGTTACAGAAGTCTGTAAGGACTACTCCTTTGAATTTGAATTCTTTTCTGATCATTCCTTCAATTAAGCCTTTGTGTTCAGCAGCTTTTACTCCGTTAACAAAGTTATATGAAGTCATGATGGAATCCGGATGACCTTCTTTGAGTGCAATCTCAAAACCTTTTGCATAAATTTCCCTTATGGCTCTGGATGAAATGACGCTGTTTGATTGCAATCTCATATATTCAGTGCTGTTTGCAAGATAGTGTTTAATGTCTGTAGCTGCTCCTCCGTGATTGACTCCTCTGCAAATTGCAGCTGCAATTTTACCATTCAAATAAGGATCCTCCGACAGGTATTCAAAGTTTCTTCCGCACAGAACGCTTCTCTGAATGTTCATTGCCGGTGACAGCCACAATCCTGAATTTTCATAAACAATTTCTCTTGCTATTGAATTACCTTGTTCAAAAGCAAGTTCTTCATTCCAGGAAGAACACAACATATTCTGAGCAGGGTAGTTTATAAGAGGACCTTTGTGTGTTTCCAAACGCAGACCGCATCCTGCATCAGCTCTCAAGTATTCAGGTATTCCTCTGTCAGGCAAATAGCCGATTGTGTCAAATTGGTTTCCGCCCGTCAACATTGCGAGTTCTTCAGGATTCAGATCACAAATGAGTTCATCAATTGTTATTTTGCCGCTGAGGACATTTCTCAAGTCATATTTGTTTTTAATTGGATTCAACTCATGGTGTACCCAGACAGAGTCATCGACGTTTTGTGCCTTAACTACTACTTTTTTGGATTTGACACTGAGACTTGTCTCATCGGTTCTTACCAGGGTAAAGTATGCAAAGTTAGGCGCCTGCGTTGTGTTGGACAAAAACTTTAAAATTGACAATCCTTCAGGCAGTTCAATTTTAATCGGACCGGCTGTCTTGTATACGGGTTGTTTATCTTCTTCACTTGTGTGAAGGATCCTGACGCCATTTACATCTCTTGTGACATTTGAAACCAAAAGTGTGAAGCTTTCTGAAAAGTCGGTTTCTTCATTGTAGTTACAATATCTGATGTAGAGGTCATAAATGCCGCTCTTTTCAACGTTTATTTCATATTCAACATATCTTCCGGGTTTAAAGAATCTTGCTGCTCCGACTCCGTTTTTGATTATTCCGTCGGGATCGGAAAATGGTCTTGGAACTACATACAAAGCGTTGCCTGAATACGCACCTGCTTCAAAAGTGGTTTCTTTGTCCGCAAAGACTTTGATGGGTTTAGTATTTCTGCTGATTGTCAGGGATATTTGTGACAAGTCCAGATCCTTATTGGCTCTTAAGACTAATTTGTTATTTCCCAATACAAATACTGTTTTATCGCTTATCTTTACTCCGTTGTTTTCTATGTCAACATAGTTTTTGTCCTTGCCATTTACAGACAACATATATTGGCCGACTTTAAAGATTTTTAGCGTCAGTTCAAAAGAATCTCCTTTTTTCAGCACTGAGTTTGAACTGACTTCCTTAAGAGTGGATGAAGAGATGACATTTTCTTTCACAGGGTCTATTACAATTCCTTTTTTAGGATCTGTTTTGATGTGTTCGATTTCTTCAAGTTCTCCATTGGAATTCAGTCTTAAATCAAGCTCTGTATCAATGTGAGTACATTTCGGACCATGTTTTGTTTTCATGTTTTTGTATATGCCAGCAACTTTTACTTTGTCGACGGAATTTCCGAAATATATCTTGTAACTACCTTTTGACAATACATAACAATCCTTGAAACCGCTCTTTCCCGAATCATCAAAACTTGACATGTCATCAATGCTGAAGACAAGGTTTAAAATCTGCGATTTGCCCGGATTCAGCATTTTTGTTTTCTTGAAAGCTCTGAGTGCATATTTTTCTGTTCCGAATTTTGTTTTCGGAGAAGAGGAGTACAGCATAATTGTTTCTTTTCCGCTGTATTCTTTTGAAACGTTCTTGACTTTTATTTTGACTCTTATTTTCTTACCATCACTTTCAAATGCGATGCATTCAGAAACAAATTTAGCGTATGACAAACCATGTCCGAACGGATACAAAACATCTTTGTCCTTGCCCGGAATAGTGTAGAAATATCTGTATCCTACATATATATCTTCCGTGTATTTCTGCATGATTCCGGAAGCAGCTCCGTATATGTCTGAGCTGGGATATGACTTATATTCTTTTGCAATTGTAACAGGCAATTTGCCCTGGAAAGACACAGTGCCTTTTAAAAGTCTACCAAGTCCCATGGAACCGGCAGTTCCCGGAAGAAATGCCATGACAACCGATTTGACTTCTTTGCAGTTAGTAAACGAAAAATCCAGGAAGTTTCCGCTGTTGTACACTACCGTTATGTCATCGTAATAACTTCTTATCATGTCCAGTCTTTTTTGCTCTTCATCGGACAGATAGTAATCACCTTTTATTGGTGCACTGTCATCATTTTCTCCAGCATATCTGGAAAAGATGTAAATTGCTTTTGTACAACCATCGCTTTTGGTCATTTCCATGATTTTCTCATCGAGCGGCATATCTGTGAGCATGTGTGAACCGATTCCCCAGATTCCCATATCCATGAGTGGATTTTCTTTGATCCATTGCTTGTACAAATCCAGTAACTTTGTGTCAACGTCTATTCCGGCTTTTATAAGGCCATCCATAATGCTGATTCTGTTTACGCATGTTACGCTTGCTGAACCTGTTCCAGTGAAAACTGTATCTATCTGGCCACGTCCGAAAACTGCTACTTTGGCATTTTTGATCGGAAGGGAATTGTTTTCGTTTTTTAACAAAATCATCCCTTCTTCAGCTATTTTTTCAGTCAATAATGATCGATTGCTATATGAGTCATATACCTGCATTTTTATATTCCATCCTAACGATTTTGAGAACTCCGTTCTCATGCAAATAATGATATTACAAAAAGAATGAAAAAACAACATGGATTATTTTGAAAAAAACTGCAAAATCATGCGAAAAAAATATTCACTTTTTTTACCTTATGTGTTAATATTTCTGCATATTAATTCAAGGAGGTTTTGGTATGGGCATAAGAATAGCATTAATGGGATATGGCAATTTGGCTCGAGGAGTTGAAAGTGCCATAAAACAAAACGAAGATCTGGAACTTGTAGCTGTGTTTACAAGAAGAGATCCTTCATCTGTAAAAATCAGGACAACAGGCGCTCAAGTTGTTGATGCTTCAAAGGTTGAAGAGTGGAAAGATAAGATAGATGTTCTCGTGGTATGCGGGGGAAGTGCAACAGATTTGCCTGTTCAGACTCCTAAATACGCAAAGATGTTTAATGTAGTAGACAGCTTTGACACACACGCAAAAATACCTGAACACTTTGCAAATGTCGACAAGGCAGCAAAAGAGTCGGGTAAGACAGCAATCATCTCTATGGGATGGGATCCGGGTATGTTTTCTCTTGTCAGAATGGTTTCAGATTCCATTTTGCCTGAAGGAAAGCACTATACATTCTGGGGCAAAGGCATCAGCCAGGGTCACTCAGATGCAATAAGAAGAATCCCGGGCGTCAAAGATGCAAGACAATACACAATTCCGATTGAATCTGCAATTGATGAAGTCAGAAGCGGAAGCAATCCCGTATTTACAGCAAGACAGATGCACAAGAGGGAATGTTTTGTCGTAGCTGAAGAAGGCGCAGACAAACAGGCAATTGAAAATGCAATAAAGACAATGCCTAACTATTTTTCCGATTATGACACAACTGTTCATTTCATCTCCCAGGAAGAGTTGAACAGAGAGCACGGAAAACTTCCTCACGGAGGATTTGTTCTTAGAACAGGTGTTACGGGATATGATAAAGAAAACAAGCACGTAATCGAATACAAACTGAAACTTGATTCTAACCCGGAGTTTACTGGTTCTGTCATAGCTGCATACTCAAGAGCTGTTTACAGATTAAACCAGGAGGGACAGACAGGATGCAAGACAGTTTTTGATATTGCTCCAAAGTATTTGTCAATAAAGAGTGAAGAAGAATTGAGAAAAACAATGCTGTAATTTCAGCAAAAAGATAACAGCAACATAGCAGGGGGAATGTGCCTTAATAGGTATACATTCCCCTTTATTTTTTCTCATATATATGTTAGAATATTCTTTGCAGATAATATATTGTATAGGAGAACTCGTATGATATTGACAAAAGAAATGGGCGTAAAGCTTAAGGACACGACAATTACCAAGATGGATCCTGTATTTTTCGATCCATTCATTGACCCTATTGAATTCAGAGGAATGTACAAGAAATTTGTCAGGGTCCCGGAAGAAGTGGCAAAGCAGACAAATGAACATGTGTACAAGTACAGAAACACCAGTACTGGAGTCAGAATGGTCTTCAGAACAGACTCTGACTACATTGCTATACACACTGAGTTTGATGACTGCGAACAGAGGAGTTTGACATACACAAATCCTGCAATTTCAGGATTCAATGTTGCCGTTATAAAGGGAAACAAACTGAGCTATATGAAGACAGTAAGTCCGTCCCAAGGCGAAGGAAAAGACTATTCAGAAGGCAGGGTAATGCTTGAAGAGGGAATGAAGGAAGTTGAAATTGTTTTTCCTCTTTTCATTTCCATCAAGAAAATGTACATCGCTTTAAGGGAAGGCTCAACAATTCTCAGAACTGACAGAAAATATAAATATGACAAACCTGTTTTGTTCTACGGATCTTCAATAGTGCACGGGGTAGGCTCATCCATTCCGTTCAACACTTACCCGAATTTGGCATCATATATGTATGGTTTCGACTATTACAACTATGGATTCGGAGCTGGTGCAAAAGTAGAAGAGGCAATGATAGACTTTCTTGCTGACTTTGACATGAGCGTGTTTGTTTATGACTACGATCACAATGCTCCATCGGTAGAGTATTTTGCCCAGACTCACTACAGAGGATACAAGCAGTTCAGGGAAAAGCAACCCAATACACCAATAATCCTCATATCTAAGTTCGGCTATTACTATAGTAATCTTGTTGACAACGAGAGAAGAAGAAAGATAATACTGGAAACATACAGAAAAGGAATTGAAGCAGGGGATAAGAATCTCTGGTTCATAGACGGAAGATACCTCGTTCCCAAAAAAGATGCATGGTATATGACTACAGACCTGGTCCATCCAAATGACATAGGATATTACTACATGGCAAAGAAAATAGGAAAGACCGTTGTTCAGGCAATAAAGGAGAGAAAATAAAATGGCAAGAAAAGATTTCGGAGCAAAGCCTCTAAGCTACCCACAGCCCGTGTGGATTATTTCAACATATGACGAAAATGGAAATGTTGATGCAATGAATGCAGCTTGGACGGGAATAAGCGATTATGAAGAAATATTCATGTGCCTTTCATCAGGCCACAAAACAGTAAAGAACATTCTTAAGACTAAAGAGTTTGTCGTGAGTATGGCACAGGCTGATTGCGTTGCCAATTGTGACTTTGTTGGAATTGTTTCAGCAAATAACGACAAAGATAAGATGAAAAAGTCAGGATTCAGCTTTTCAAAAGCTAAAAATGTCAATGCTCCGTATATAAACGAACTCAGTGTTGCATTAGAGTGTAAACTGAAGAGTTATGATCCTTCAACAGGTCATTTGTTTGCACAAGTAGTCAATGTGAGTGTTGACGAGTCTGTTCTTGATGAACATGGCAAGGTTGACGTCAAAAAAGTAAGACCTATAACATTCGATCCTTTCAATAACAAATACATTGAATTGGGTGAAGTTGCAGGTGACGCATTCAAAATCGGAAGTAAACTTAAATAAAACAGGTGGAGTAATAATGGACATCATAAAGAAGATATCTGAAGAGATTAACGTTCAAACATGGCAGGTTGAAGCTGCCGTCAAACTCATAGATGAAGGATCAACTATTCCTTTCATTGCAAGATATAGAAAAGAAGCTACAGGAATGCTCGATGACTCTCAATTGAGAACATTGGGCACTAGACTGACTGCTTTGAGAAATCTTGAAGAAAAGAAACAAAAGATTCGCGAGAGCATTACAGAGCAGGGCAAAATGACTGAAGAACTGGAAGCAGCAATTGAAGCTGCTGAAACATCAGTCGCTCTTGATGATATTTATCGTCCATACAGACCTAAGAGAACAACAAGAGCTACAATTGCTGAAGCAAAGGGACTCAAGGGCTTGGCTGACATCATATTTGCTCAGGAAACACAAAAGACTCTTGAAGAAGAAGCTCTTCCTTATCTCAATGAGGAAAAAGAGGTCAATACTGTTCAGGAAGCAATTGCAGGTGCGTGTGACATAATTGCTGAGAGAATATCTGATGACAAGGACATCCGTGAATATATCAGAAACGTGACTGAGTCAGATGGATTCATTGTAGCCAATGCAAAAGACAAAGATGTCAAATCAGTATATGAAAACTATTATGAGTTCACCTCTAAAGTTACAAAGACCGAAGGGTTCAAGATATTGGCTATAAACAGAGGTGAAAAAGAGAAATTCCTTGATGTCAAGATTGAAGCTCCTAAAGATATTATCCTCAGATGGATGAAATCAAGACTTGTCAATGAAGAAAACCAAAATACATGTGAAACAATGAATCTGACTGTAGAGGATTCTTATGACAGACTCATTGCACCGAGCATTGAAAGAGAAGTCAGAAATGCTCTTACCGAAAAAGCAGAAGACGGTGCAGTCAGTGTGTTTGGAAAGAACCTCAGACAACTGCTTATGCAGCCTCCATATGCGAATGCTGTTGTTCTCGGATGGGACCCTGCGTTCAGAACTGGTTGCAAGCTTGCAGTAGTAGATCCGACAGGAAAAGTGCTTGATACAGCTGTCATCTATCCGACAGCTCCGACAAATGAATACAAACAAAAAGAAGCAGCAGACAAGATCAAGTTCCTTGTTAAAAAGTACGGTATAACACTGGTATCAGTCGGTAACGGAACTGCTTCAAGAGAATCTGAACAATTCCTCGTTGAAGTGCTGAAAGAAATCCCTGAAAAAGTATTCTACGTAATAACAAATGAGGCGGGTGCTTCTGTTTATTCAGCAAGCGAACTTGCAGATAAAGAATTCCCTGAATTTGATGTTGGACAGAGAAGTGCAACAAGTATAGCCAGACGTGTTCAGGATCCTCTAGCTGAACTTGTTAAGATCGATCCGAAATCAATCGGTGTCGGTCAGTATCAGCACGATGTTGACCAGAAAAAACTCGGAGAATCCTTGGATGCCGTAGTTGAAGACTGTGTTAACGAAGTTGGCGTGGATTTAAACACAGCTTCAGCACCTCTTCTTCAGTACATCTCCGGTATAACTAAAGTTACAGCTAACAACATAGTTGCATACAGAGAAGCAAACGGAAGATTCACAAACCGCAAAGAACTCATGAATGTGCCGAAAATAGGCGCTAAAGCGTATGAGCAGGCAGCAGGATTTATGAGAATCTCAGGCGGAGAGGAAGCACTTGACAATACAGGTGTTCACCCTGAAAGTTATGAAATAGCAGAAAAATTGCTGGCTAATCTCAATTTGACTAAAGACGATATTGCCAAAGGCAAAATAAAAGCTGATGACAAAGTTATAAAGAAAACAGCTGAAGACACTGGTGTAGGCGAAGTAACTGTAAGAAGCGTACTCGGTGAGTTGACCTCTGCAGGAAGAGACCCGAGAGAAGAAGCACCTGCTCCGATTCTGCGCAGCGATGTTATGGCAATGGAAGACCTCAAAGAGGGAATGGTGCTCAAGGGCACAGTCAGAAATGTTGTTGATTTCGGCGCATTTGTTGACATTGGCGTTCACCAGGACGGTCTTGTACATATTTCCCAACTCACAAACAAGAAGTTTGTAAAACATCCTCTTGACGTTGTAAGTGTCGGAGATATTGTCGAAGTTAAAGTATTGAGTGTTGATATAGAAAAGAAGAGAATCGGATTAACCATGATAATCTGATTTCGCTCCGGAAGGAATTTTAGTATCATGAAAAAGAAAGTATTCAACGGTGTTCTCTATGATACAAAAATGTACAAAAACATGAGAGAACTCGTTGATGATGTATGTATAAAATATGCCGATAACACTGCGTTTTTGTACCACTCGGGCGAAGATGTAGTCGAAGTCAAATATAAGCAGCTTGGAGAAGATATAAAGAACTTTACTTCTTATCTGACATCGCAGGGTTTAAAGGGAGAAAAAGTAGTAGTAATCGGCAAGAACTCTTACTCTTGGTCTTTGACATATTTGACAGTGACATCAGGGCTTGGTGTTATTGTTCCGATGGACAAAGATTTGTCTGAAGAGCAGATAGATTATTTGCTTGAAGATTCTGATCCTAAATGTATAGTTTATGGAAGAGAAATAGAGGGCAAATTGCCAAACAAAAAAGAAGGTATCAAATACATTTGTTTTGATGAAATAAGTGCTTGTTTGGAAAAAGGTGCCGAGTTGAGAAGAAAAGGCGACTTGGCGTATGAAAGATATGTGGTAGACAGTTTTTCTCTGGGTATTTTAATCTATACTTCGGGAACAACTGGTATTGCAAAAGGCGTCATGTTGTCTCAGTACAACATAATGAGCAATGTTTCAGGTGCTAAATCGGTTATAATGATTTATCCCGAAGACAGATGCGTATCGGTTCTGCCTTTGTACCACACATACGAGTGTATGGCTGGATTTTTAGCTTTCATTGCATCAGGCGCCAGCATAGCATATAACGAGTCTTTGAGAGAACTGGCCAATGACCTATTGCTGTTCAAGCCAACAGTAATCGTAGGGGTTCCTGTATTGTTTGAAAAGCTGTACAGAATAGTATTGAAAAAATATGCAAGTCTGAAGGGCGGTAATGTTGTATTGTCGCTGCAAGGTGCATTATCTTCAATCATAGGTGACGGCAAGACGAGAAGAAAAATCTTCAATTCAGTAAATGAGGCATTCGGAGGAAATCTCAATAGAATTCTTTGTGGTGCGGCGTCTTTAAAACCTGAAGTATTTGAAGGTTACCAAAGATTCGGATATGGTGTTTATCAGGGATACGGACTGACGGAGACTTCTCCTGTCTGCATGGTGTCATCTGACGCCTACACAAACCCAAATGACACCGGTTTTGCTTTGCCTGGCGTTGAATTAAAACTTGATTCAACAAATTCCGAAGGTGTCGGTGAATTGCTTGTAAAAGGTCCTAACGTTATGCTTGGATACTATAATAATCCAGCGGCAACGGCTTCGGTCATTGACGAAAACGGATGGTTCCACACAGGAGACCTGGCAACGCTTACGGAAAACGGAACATATAAAATAGTCGGAAGAGTGAAGAGCATGATTGTTCTTCCAAACGGCAAAAAAGTGTTCCCTGAAGAACTTGAATTGTATTTGCAAAAAAGTAAACTTGTGTCAGGCTGCTTTATTTTCGGAAATGAAGAGAATGATAACGTAGTTGTAACTGCTTCCATTTATCCTGATAAGGCTGAACTGAAAGAAGCAGTAGAGAAGATGGGCGGAAGGGGTTCATTTGATGAAAAAGCCGCACAGCTGATTCACAAACTTGTTGAGGATGTGAATTCAAAATTCCCGGCATACAAGAACATCAAAAGAGTCATTATACGCAAAACGGATTTTGAAAAGACGACAACGCTCAAAATCAAGCGTATGTCTGAAAAAAATAGAGAAGAAATATAATTTATAGGTGGTCAATATGAAGAACAAAACTCCAAAGTGGATATGGATAACTGCCATAATCGGTATCGTAGCATCAATTGCAGGTATTTTTACAGCATTGAAATTGTTTTCCAAGTCATTAAAAGGACTTTTATCCGACAGTGTGGATAAAAACTTTGATGATATTGATCTCTGATTAGGAGCTCATGATGTTAAACGCACAACAACCAACTCCTCTTTTGCTGATAATAGCTAGTTTCGATCCGAATAATAACGGAAAGAACGATTACGATCCGGATCATCCCGAGTTGTTATATGACCCTGAATCTCCTATCTACGGAGAACAGTGGGCATTATCCAAACCGGAAGATTATTACGAGACATTTTTTGCCCCCAACGGTCACTCTTTGCAAGATTTTTACAAAGAAATGACTCAGGGAAAATTCTATTTTTTCCCGCTTCACATAGACCATCCCTTGTATGAAGGACAGCCTGAAGGAGTTATCCCTATAACTGTCCCGCTTCCACATCCATCTGCATTAAAGCATTTGGGTGATTACACAAATGAGTCTGCAGCTGAAAAATGTATTCATGATATAGTTGCAGCATGTGATCCTTACATAGATTTTGCAAAATATGATAGGAATGGTGATGGAAAGATTACACCGGATGAAGTTGCTATTGTCATATTCAATGCAGGTTACGATAGGGCAACAACAAAGGCTGATGAGTCATTTTCAAAAGTCGTATGTGAAAACGGGCCGATTCCAAGCCACAGGTTTATGGTGCATGGAACAAGCCAGTACAATGACATAGAGATGAGGGGCGGGGTACATATCGTAAAGGTATCAAATGTTGGTGAATACAACTCAAATGGCCCTATTACAATCGGAACTCCAGCGCACGAACTGGCTCACAATGAGGGCGCTCAGGACATGTACAGCAGATATACAGGTCCTAATGACTGGATAGCTGGTTGGCCAATGCCTTTGAATTTTTCTCTCATGAGTTCTGGTAACCATCTGGGAGAAGGAAAGACCCCTGCATATATTGACCCATATCAAAGACATTATCTCGGTTGGGCAGATGAAATAGTAGCAGAAGAAGATGGAGAATACACACTGCATTCTACATTGTCAAAGCAATACAAAATTCTGAAAATACCGACACCTAACCCGCAAGAATATTTCCTTGCAGAAATCCGCTTAAAAGAGGGATTTGAGAGGAACTTAACTCCCGGAGATTCTAAGGGAGGCGTCATATTCTGGCACATTGATGAGAAAATCAATGAAGAGTGGTTTACTAAAGCTCAATGCGTTTCTCACAACAGACCTAATGGCCAAAGACATGACTTGGGCAATGCTATCCTTGTAAGAAATATGTTTGAAGAAATAAATGATGAACAGGGAAACTTTGTTCACTATGGACCATGTTTCAAACAAAAAGGTTTTTGTGAAGACCCGTTCTTCTACAAATCTGATGATGAAAAAACATCTCATTTTGATTCTTCTCTTTATTGCGGAGCAGCAAGTTTATCTTACTCATTGAACAATTTCCCGGACGGAGTCGATAAAAACTGGAAATTAACAGTTGATGTCATCGACGAACCGGGAGAAACTATGAGACTGGTAGTAAAACGAACATAGTTCCTATAACAAAATATGCCCGGCTTTCTGCCGGGCATAAAATATATTTAATTCTTTGTTTCAAAGGCCATGTTAATAGTCGGTGCGGCTCTTTGTTCAGCTCTGTACAAAATGTTGTCTAAGTTCAGAGTAGCGAGCAAAGGGTTCTTTTTGTTTTGTTGGAAGAAAGATTTAATGTAACTTGTAATGAGCAGTTCGCCAGGATATTCGTTTTCAACCATGACAACACCGAGATTTTCTATTTTGAACTTAAAAATCTTTGTAGAGGGAAGTTCCAGAAAGTCAATTTTGATCTTCAAAACATCTCTGTTATCTTCGTCTTTAGCAAATTTTCCGATTATGGCGACTTTATATACAGAATTGGCAAAAAACACATCTGCATATTCATAATCATAAAAACCAACAGGTATTCTGTATACTTTGTCGGGTTCTGTAAAAGTTAAATACAGCTTCTTGTTTTCATAAGAAAAACTAATTGAACTCAAGCCTTTTGAGAACTGGTTTGCAATGACTTGATTGCAAATATCCATGAACCCCATTACAAACTTTTGACTGCAGTTCGGAACCAATTTAATACCATTCAGTTTCTCACAAAAGTCTGTTATTTTTTCTGATTCCTTTTCACTTGTATAGTAGTCGTATCTTTCAGATTTTGTCGTTTTCAATCCTTCAATGAATGAAGATAATTTTTCATAGGACTTGGCTGTTGAACGATCTTCCTTTTCGGAATCGAAATGATCCCATACATGGGCAAAATATGTGCTTTGCTGGAAGAGCTCATTATTTCCAGCTGTCGAGACAATGACCATGTCTTTGTCTGGAAATACAATAACATTCTGACCGAACATTCCGTTGAATAAAAACGAATTGTTTTTTCTGCATGCCCATATCTGATATCCGTAGTCAAAATCACCATATTCACTTGGTGCAGAAACCTGTTTCTTTGTTGCACTATTGATGTATTCTTCAGACAAAAGTCTCTTGCCGTTCCACACGCCTTTATGCGCCAACAAAAGCCCTATTTTTGCAAAGTCTTCAGGGGCAATATACAGCCCCCATCCGCCTTTTGCATATCCCATCGGGCATTTCTCCCAGTAATAGTTGGTTATACCCAAATATTTGAATATTTTTCTCTTGAGATAGTCTGAAAGGCTCAGTCCTGTTTTTTTGGTTACAATGCGTGCTAAAACGTATGTATTCAAACTGTTGTATGAGAATTTTTCTCCGGGCCTGCTGTTCATAAGAGAGCCTGCAAAACCTTTTAGCCAGTTTTCTGTAATCATGGAAGATGTTTCAGCAAACATGACTCCTGTTTGCATCATCAAAAGGTTTCTGACTGTCATTTTTCTGGTCGCAAGCTTTTCGGTATTTGTAAGTTCTTCTTTGAATATTTCTGCTACGGTTTCGCTTAATTTCAGTTTACCTTCATCAACAAGACAACCTATTGCAATAGAAGTTACGCTCTTGCAGGCAGAGAAGGTATATTGAGGCATTCTTGTGCTGTATGGGCCAAAACTTGCATCGCAAATGCATTTGTTATCTTTCACAATGAATATAGTGTGAATCCTGAGTGAATTGTCTTCGTGAAGATCCTTTAAGAAAGACAATACAGTTTCCGAACTGATTCCTACACTTTCAGGAGTTGAGCGTTCAAAACCCTGTGAAATCGTAGACAACTGTCCCGTGGATTTTGAGTAATGCGAATTTATCATTGCCTTGATAGGCGCATCTGATGGAAGTTTTCCTAATAAAGATATTGTTTTTTGTGCTGTTCCTAAGC
>JAEEKG010000085.1 GCA_016282315.1 Clostridiales bacterium
AACCCTGATTGTTATGACTACAAAATTTGTGCAGACAACGCATATGTTCAGGCATTAAAAGAAGGAATAACCCCGGATTTAATAATTGGCGACTTCGATCACGGCAATGATTCTAAGCCCGTTAACGGCGCGATAAAGACTATTGTTTTACCGGTAATAAAGGATGATACCGACACTCACTATTGTGTTAAAGAAGCGATAAAAAGAGGCTGTGATGAGATTACAATTGTTGGAGGAACGGGCGGAAGACTCGACCACACAATTGCCAACATCCAGTCACTTGTTTATGCATGCAAACACAATGTTAAGGCAATGATGATTGACAAAGACAACATATTGTCTGTTACAGATAAAAACACAGAAATAACAAAAAAGAAAAAGTATTTGTCTGTTTTCTCTGTAGGAGGAAATGCCGTCGTATCAATTGAAGGCTGTAAGTATTCCCAAAAAGAAATTGAATTGACAGAATCATTCCCCATAGGTGTGAGTAATGAAATTACTTCAGAAACGGCTTATGTTTCTGTTATAAAAGGAACAATTGTATTAATTCAATCTGATGATTAACGCTATATGTTTTACACATAAACAAAACCGCCAAAACCATTATTTGCAATGGTCTGGCGGCTTTTTTATCTTTTGTTTTATAGGAATATATTAGACATTTCCCTTTTTGATTCTTCCTGCCAATTTATATCTTTGATCTGTAGAAAGAATCTTCTTACGAAGTCTTATATTATTCGGAGTAACTTCTATAAGCTCATCATCAGCAATAAATTCTATTGCTTGCTCCAATGACATAATCTTTGGCGGCACAAGTCTCAATGCTTCATCAGCTCCTGTTGAACGTATAGCTGTAAGATGCTTTTCTTTACACACATTTACTGCAATCTCGCCGAGTTTTGGATTTTCACCGACGATCATACCTTCATATACAGGACACTGTGCTCCTATGAACATCGTGCCTCTGTCCTGTGAGTTGAATACGCCATAGGATGTTGAAATTCCTGCTTCAGATGCAACAAGAGAACCTGTGAATCTTCTTGTTATCTCACCCTTAAACTCGCCATATGAGTCAAAAACTGATGTCATTATGCCTTCGCCGCGGGTGTCTGTCAAAAACTCACTTCTGTATCCAAACAGACAACGTGTCGGAATGAGGAATTCAAGTCTCATTCTGCTTCCTCTCGGACCCATGTTTATAATGTCTGCTTTTCTTGCACCGAGTTTTTCCATTACTGTACCGCAATAGTCATTCGGAACATCTATTTCAACTCTTTCAATTGGCTCGTAGCGTTTTCCGTTAATTTCCTTAAAGAGAACTCTCGGGGTGCTTACATTGAGTTCATATCCTTCTCTTCTCATTGTTTCAATAAGAATTGAAAGATGCATTTCACCACGTCCTGAAACTATGAAACTATCTGTTGTATCACCATCTCTGACCCTCAGAGAAACGTCTTTGAGCAGCTCTCTGTACAATCTGTCCCTTAGCTGTCTTGATGTAACATATTTGCCATCCTGTCCTGCAAACGGGCTGTCGTTTACAGAGAATGTCATCTCCATTGTAGGTTCAGAAACTTTTACAAACTCCAATGGCTCAACTTTGTCAACAGATGTTATGGTATCTCCGATAGTTATGTCTGAAGCTCCGGAGAAGCAAATAATGTCTCCCATCTTAGCTTCATCAACATTTACTCTCTGAAGTCCTTCTATCTGGCTTATGCTGACTATTCTGATTTTTCTAGGCGGCTGATCCGGATTGTGGAAGTTTGAAATCATGGCATCCATGTTTGTCTTGATAACGCCTCTTTCAACTCTTCCTATGCCGATTCTGCCTACATAGTCATTGTAGTCAATTGATGAAACAAGCATCTGCATTGGTCCGTCTACATCACCTTCAGGAGCTGGTATATAATCCAGGATTGTGTCAAACAAAGGTTTCAGATCAGTTCCTTTTTCATAAGGAGAATATGAGGCTGTTCCTTCTCTTCCTGAACACCACAGCATTGGAGAATCAAATTGACTGTCAGTTGCGTTTAAATCGAGCAACAACTCAAGCACTTCATCTCCGACTTCATCAAGTCTTGCATCAGGTCTGTCAATTTTGTTGACAACAACTATTACCGGGTGATTTAATTCAAGAGCCTTTGACAAAACAAATCTTGTCTGAGGCATTGGGCCTTCAGCTGCATCGACAAGCAGAATAACTCCATTAACCATTTTAAGGATTCTTTCAACTTCTCCACCGAAGTCAGCATGTCCCGGAGTATCTACTATATTAATTTTGACGCCTTTATAGTGAATGGCTGTGTTTTTAGCCAGAATAGTAATGCCTCTTTCACGCTCGATTGCGTTTGAGTCCATTACTCTCTCTTCTACATCCTGATTTTCTCTGAACACGCCACCTTGTTTGAGCATTTCATCTACAAGAGTAGTTTTGCCATGGTCAACGTGTGCAATAATAGCAATATTTCTTAAATCTTCTCTTCTCATAAGATTTTCCTCAATACTTAATTATAGAAATACAAAAGATAACTTAGATATTATAATATCGTTATTTTGAAAAATCAATGCAAATAATTAAAAAAACTCACTCAACCATTAAAAGGTCAAGTGAGCATTTTTAACATCTTTGTCGCAATCAATCATCCGTTTACATGAACATGAATAATTGCATAATAGTCGATATATTCCTGCTTATATTCACCGCTGACTCTATACAAGTCACCAAACTGAGTAATCTTGACAATTACATAGAGATCTTTCAGAGATGAGTCACCAGTATATTTGGAGAAATCACATTCTTCTATGCCGTCACCATTTGAAATATATAAGTTATCTTCAACTACGTTGTAGTCTTCGTAAACATATGCTTTGATTGATGAGATAATAGCTGTACCGGATTCTTGTCTTGCCAGTCCCGGAGTTGCTTCGTCATATTGAATTACAAGCTTATCATTTATGTTCAAAAGAGGTGCATTCTCAAACAAAACAGATCTCTTTGCATCATCCTTAAGAGTCTCGTTCCAGAATTCAAATGAGTTGACTTCATCTTCCACAAACGCTTTGTTTTTGGTGTCATAATATGCATTAATCAGAATGAACGTATTTGGATCTTCTATTCTCTTACCCATAACTGCATCTGCATAGAAAGTCAATGCACAATCAAGTTCTGTGTAGTTTATAAAAGGATCCTCTCTTGTTGTTTCTTCTGTCGTTACATTTGGACTTGTTGTTACAGATTGTGATTCATCACTTTCTGTCGTTGTTGTTTTTTGACTTGTCTCAGTCGTTACGACTGGATCGGTTGCAGTTGTGACATTACTTTTTGTTGTCTCAGTATTGGTATCAACATTTGTGTCACTTGAAATAACATCTGTTTCTTTTGATGTTGTCTTTGATTCAACCGTTTCAGTTTCTAATGATTCTACAGTTCTTGAACCCAATGTGATAATTGAGCCACTGTTATTTGGTTGACATGCTGCAATACCGATACAAACACCTATCAGAAGCAATACTATTATTAATTTTTTCATGACTTGTGCTTCCTTTCTTTTCTAAGTCGATACATAGTAATTATACATCAAAGAAACACATCTGTACAACAATTATATTTGTGTTGTATAGTTCGGTGCTTCTTTAGTTATGTTGATGTCGTGAGGATGTGATTCCTTGAGTCCGGCACCTGTAATCTTAATGAATTTGCCGTTCTTCTGCAAATCCGGTATGGTCTTGCATCCGCAATAACCAAACCCTGATCTCATGCCTCCGAGCAGTTGATAAACTGTGTCAGACAATGGTCCCTTGAAAGGAACTCTTCCTTCAACGCCTTCAGGCACCAGTTTTTTGGTTCCACTCTGGAAATATCTGTCTTTTGATCCTTTTTCCATAGCTGCGATTGAACCCATGCCTCTATATACCTTGTAGCTTCTTCCTTGGTATATTTCGGTTTCACCGGGGCTTTCTTCGCAACCTGCAAAGAGCGAACCTATCATGATAGCGTCAGCACCTGCTGCAACAGCCTTTACAAGGTCACCAGAATATTTGATTCCTCCGTCTGCGATTACAGGAATACCGTGCTTAGCTGCTACATTTGCTGCATCATATATTGCTGTAATCTGAGGAACGCCTATACCGGACACAATTCTAGTTGTACAAATTGATCCTGGTCCTATACCGACTTTAATCGCGTCGGCACCGTTGTCAATCAGGAATTCTGCGCCTTCTCCCGTAGCAATATTTCCTGCTATTACCTGGCAGTTCGGGAATTCCTTCTTAACTTTGCCAAGCACTATGCCTATATTCTTGGAATGACCGTGAGCTGAGTCAAGAACGAGTACGTCTGCACCAGCTTCAAGCAAAGCTCCTGCCCTGTCAAGAACGTCGTTTGTAACACCTATAGCTGCACCGCAAAGCAGTCTGCCTCTGGAATCCTTGGCAGAATTCGGGTACTTGCTGGCTTTCTGAATATCTTTGATTGTAATCAGGCCCTTTAAATATCCCTGGCTGTCCACAAGAGGAAGTTTTTCAATCTTGTGTCTGCACAAAATATCTCTTGCTGACTCATGAGTTGTACCAACAGGAGCTGTTATAAGATTCTCTTTCGTCATCACTTCATCTATTTTGACGTTCATATCCGTCAAGAATCTCATATCTCTGTTTGTGATGATTCCGACGAGTTTACCATTATCGTCAACAATCGGAACACCGGATATCTTGTATTCATGCATCAGGTTCTCTGCTTCAAGAACCGTGTTTTCCGGGTGCAGGGAGAATGGGTTTGTTATAACTCCGTTTTCACTTCTCTTTACTCTTTGTACTTCTGCCGCCTGTCTTTCTATGGTCATATTCTTATGAATAATACCTATTCCGCCTTCTCTGGCCATAGCAATAGCCAATTCTGATTCGGTAACAGTATCCATAGCTGCTGAAAGCAGAGGTGTGTTGAGTTTTATTGTTGATGTGATTTTAGTTGACAAATCTACATCCGGAGGAAGTACTGAACTCTCGCTTGGTATTAAAAGAACATCATCAAATGTAAGACCTTCTTTTGTGAACTTATCTTCGAATTTTATATCTGACACTATAATCACCTTCTTTATTTAAATATTTCTAATATTCTAATCATAGACGCGTTTATTGTCAACACTTTTTATTTTATGAAATATGCCGGAAGCATTAGCTCCCGGCATACATATTCCAGATATTATTTGTACAAAGGACCATAAGCCTGGCAAGCTCTGTAGTCGTTTCCTTCTGTATCTGTTCCGAATGCTGACCAGCAGTGTGGACGATAAATCTTTTCTTCCGGTATATTGTGCATAGAAACAGGGATTCTGAGCATTGATGCAAGTGTAATCAAATCTGCACCTACATGTCCATATGTGAATGCGCCGTGGTTTGCACCCCAGTTTGCCATTACGTCATATGTTGATTTGAATGCTCCCTTGCCTGTGAGTCTAGGTGTGAAGTAGATTGACGGCCATGTTGGGTCAGTTCTCATAAGGAGTTTCTTATCTACTTCTTCTGGAAGTTCTACTGTCCAACCTTCAGCGATCTGAATAACCGGACCGAGTTTGTCAACATAGTTGATACGAGCTGCAGTTACAGGCATTTCACCCTTTGACTGATACATTGATGAGAAGCCGCCGCCACGGAAATAGAATCTGTCAGCCGGAGCCCATGTTGTAGCCTTGAGACAACCTTCGATATCTTCGTCTGTCATCTCCCACCATTTCTTCATTACATGGTTGCCCTTCTTGTCCTTAGCAGCACCTGTTCCGTCAAGAGCTGATGCACCGGAGTTGAGCATATGGAGGAATCCGTTGGCGCCGTTTCCTGTGCAAGTATAACCGGTTACTCTCTTAACTGATTCTGCACTCCAGTAAGTTCTTACATCTGAGAACACTACTGCCTGATGAGTGAGCAATGTCAAAAGAAGCATTGTGAGTCCGTTCATGTTGTCGCTTTCTGTAGCGAGTATGATAGGAGCACGTTTGCCGTTCCAGTCAAATGAAGTGTTGAGTATAGCTTCTGTAAAGTCTGCATTTGGTTTATAGTCAGTCCATTGTCTCTGACCCTGGAAGCCGCCGTAAATTGCATTTCTTCCGCATGATTCTTCAACGAATCCCATTTCAGCGAGTTTAGGATTACCAAGCATGATATCTCTAATAATAAGAGTCATCTTAGCTACGAATTCCCACTCTTCTGCTTTCTTCTTGTCAGAGGCTCTTACAGAATCAGGATTCTTTTCATAACCCGGTTTGCAGTTCTTCTTAATCCATTTGAGCTCTTTTTCATATTCTTCGTGATCATAGATGCCCAAATCTATTCTTCTCATGATTTCACTCATGTCGCACCATTCAGCACGAATGCCGAGGTATTTCTGAACGAATAACGGATCAAGGAAAGATCCGGCAATTCCCATTGCCGGGCCGCCGATTGAAACATATGAACGATCACGCATAACACCAACTGCTATAGCAGCACGTGCAAATCTAAGAATCTTTTCTTCTACATCTGCAGGAATCTTGTTATCATCTTTTTCCTGAACTTCGTGACCATAAATTGAGAATGCAGGAAGTCCTCTTTGTGCGTGAGCTGCCAAAACTGCTGCAAGGTATACAGCGCCAGGACGTTCTGTTCCATTAAATCCCCAAACCGCTTTTGTTGTGAGAGGATCAAGGTCCATTGTTTCTGTTACATAGCACCAACAAGGTGTAACGGTCAGAGTTGCACAAACATTAAGTTTTCTGAATTTTTCCTGACAAAGAGCTGCTTCTTTTGCTCCGCCTATTGTACAGTCAGAAATAACACACTTAACATGTGAGCCATCTGGATAAAAAACATTTTTTTCGATCAGAGCTTTAGCGGCTTTCGCCATGCCCATTGTTTGATCTTCCAAGGACTCTCTGACACCATTTCGTCTTCCATCAATTGTTGGACGAATTCCAATTACTGGATATTGCATAAAATTAAATACCTCCATAATTCTTGCGTTTTACGCCTATGTGTAAAGTATATCATTAAGGCATTAAAAATTCAATTAATAGATAAAAATTGTAATGAAATATACAAATATTATTAAGCAGATTTATAGGAATTGACAACTGATTATTTTCAAAAACAATAAAAGTGTCAATCGCACGAACAAAAATGTGTTTTTTTTACTTGACTTTAATTTTTTATCGTGTATAATAAAAAACGCGTTCAAGTTGGGCGTGTATAATTGCGAGAGTGGCGGAACTGGCAGACGCGCACGTTTGAGGGGCGTGTGGTTCATCCATACGGGTTCAAGTCCCGTTTCTCGCACCATAAAAAACCTCTTTTGTCTACAAGGGCAAGAGAGGTTTTTTGTTGTCGCTTATGGTTATATTGTTGTATAATCATGTCAGCAATAACTGTTTTTTATCTGGAAACAAATTGCTTGTTGAAGATACACATTCTTCAGGAGGTCAAAATGACAAAACTATCTTTTATCACGCTTCGGGAAAAACCAAAACTAATAGAGACAGCTGCGGAATGGTTTCACGATAAATGGGGTGTTTCTGAAGATGCTTATCTAGAGTGCATGAATAGCTACCTGAAACACCAAACAGAATACGGGTGGTACCTATGCCTTGACGGAGATAAGATAGTCGGTGGATTGGGTGTTATAGAAAATGACTTTCACAATAGGAAAGACTTAAGCCCAAATATTTGTGCCGTATATACTGAAGAAGCGTATCGTTGCAAAGGAATCGCAGGAGTTTTGCTAAACATGGCAGTGGATGATTTGAAATCCAAAGGAATCTCCCCTGTCTATCTGGTGACGAATCATAAAGGATTTTACGAAAGATATGGATGGGAGTTTTTTTGCCTTGTCCAAGGAGACGAAGAGCCGGAAATGTCAAGGATGTACATTCATCGTTAACCCCCAACACTTCCGGCCGCATAAATATCGAAAATCACTTATAGGTGCTGTTAAGAAACTAAAAAATTTCTTAACAGTCTTTTTTTGCGCAAAAATGCCATAAAAAGCCAAAAATGGTGGAAAAACTATTGTTTTCCTTCAAACACATCCATCATTTCGCGTGTGACATTCCATTATTTCTTCAACAGAACAGTTTAATGCTTTACATATTATACCAAGCACATCTGTTGAAACTCTCTTTCCTGAGTAAGTTGTCCCAATGCATAGTGGGTAATTCCCGACTTACGTTCAAGATCGCTTTTTTTCATGTCTTTGTCTATTAACAATTTCCAAAGCTTTTTATATGATACCGCCATTTTTCTCCTCCCCGGCAGACATTTATACATATAATGTGATTACATCACTTTATTATGTGTATTTAAAGTTTTTTTGATGATTTTCAAACAAAAAGTTTGAATTTGAGCAATTTGGATTAAAAACACCATTTCAAATGAATTCTGACAAAATCTTTAACTTTTGCAAACAATTGTTGACTTTTTCATGTAAATAATGCTATAGTTTGACATGTGTCATCAAATAGTAATTAAACGTCAGGGATGACAACACATTATTTGCGGGTGTGGCGGAATTGGCAGACGCGTAAGATTCAGGTTCTTATGGTCGCAAGGCTGTGCAGGTTCAAGTCCTGTTACCCGCACCATATCGAGTATCTATAACGGACTTGAGTTATGGATACTCGATTTTCTTTCTCAGCACAGCTGCACCATTATTGGTAGTGAGTAAGTGCGCCCTTGTAATAAGCATATACCTAATGATATAATTTGATATGTTACAGCGAAGTCTTCCGGATCAAGAGCATATTAGAACACAATAATAAAGGAGAACGTATTCCATGCGAAATTTGACTATTAAAAGAACAAAAAGTTTTGTGGGCTGTCTTGCAAAATTAAAAGTATATGTAGAAAATCCATCAGGTGATTTCACAATAAACAACACGCTTTGCAGCAAGCTCGGAGAACTGAAAAACGGAGAAGAAAAAACATTTCTGATCGAAGAGCACGCATTAAAGGTTTTTGTGATCGCG
>JAEEKG010000086.1 GCA_016282315.1 Clostridiales bacterium
AATCTTAAGTGTTTCCCTTTTCTTGATTAGTTTATCTGTATAGTAGAAAACAAATGAATTTATTTCATCTATAAGC
Organism: Clostridiales bacterium; assembly: GCA_016282315.1. Lineage (GTDB taxonomy): Bacteria > Bacillota > Clostridia > Oscillospirales > CAG-272 > CAG-841. The sequence continues at coordinate 77 of JAEEKG010000086.1, forward strand.
ACTGCTTTTAATCTGCCATAATAAACAAACATACTTCCTCCGGCAGCCGCATGGGCGTGACCTTCACAAATAACATTTTTTAAATCATCTATTCCACCAGCACCGCCTATGGCTATAACTGGAATCCTAACTTCCCTTCCAACAAAAATATTAAAAAGTTCGGGCAACTCATCTAGTGATGACGGCGGATTAGGAACAAAAAAATAAGGGGGCAAAAAAAGAGTTGTCATTGCCCTCTTAAAAGGGTAACAACAACTCTTATTATATTTATAAAGTTCAGAATTTCAATAGTTTCTTAATATTTTTTTGTCTTGCGGTATTATATATACAATAATGTAGGCTTGTTTTGCCGAAGCGCCTCTCCAAATATCCTTTTTGCCTTCATCCTTGATTGACGATGAAGGCTGTTTTTTGTCAAACTGCTCTCTGGTTTTCAGCTTCCAATTGAGCAATTTCTTCTCTTATTTGATTCTGAGATGGTAGATCCAATCCGACAGTCCAACCATATGGAATACCGGCAATCATATTCGTGCAGTCAGCAAATCGAGACTTGATTTGCAATCCGGTCGATTCGTAATATTTTTTGCCGCACTTTTCGTCCCAGCTCTCCTGGAATATTGTAAAGCCGAATTTATTGATTACAGCCATTCCCCTCAAATAGTACCATCCTTCTTCGGGAGTGATGCCTCTTTGTATCAGGCTTTGAATACATTTGGGATCGAATTTCTTGTCTTTCATTTCACTTACGTGAATAGTTCCTGACACTCTATCTGTGAGTTCGTCAAAATAGATGGCTCTGCTACGCGCCATGATTTTAGCACTCTTTGACATGGGGCCATTCCCCAACCTAAAATCATCGAGATCCGGGACAAATCCATTCGACGGTATTTTCCCTTCTCGCATCATCTTTTCTGCTTCTTCTGCAGATATATTGTCAGTATCCAAACTGACTTGAGAACCAAGTTTGGCAGATACTATTGTAAAGCTGTCGCATAGCGAAAAAACGAGAACGTCTTCCCCGCCTATTTTTACTTTCATTCCCAAGACGCGATATCTGAATTGATTGTCCCAGCCCATATTAGAATAGATTGTCTCAACTAATCCAACACTACTGCAGCGTATCATATTGACGGCATTTCCCCGGATATTGTTCCAATGAAGAGATCTTGACGTCTTCTGATCTGCTTTCTTAATAATCAAAAGTTTCTCTGTCGGGTTATAAAATACATCCACATTCTCAACGAGCTGCTCGTTGTTTGTCAACTTTGAGCAGCACGTTTTGCTGAAATACATGCCACGGTAATCGAAGGTAATATTCGCCTTGTCACGAATGCTGAAGAATTCAGGGCGAATTACTTCACAAGAATCAAAGTTGTATTTGCTGAATCTGTATTTGTCAGTCTCTTGCTGATCAATCTCCTTACTCGTTTTATCAACCCATTTTGCAAAGCTCTCGCGCGATTCGTCTTTTTTATCGTCTGAGTCTTCAATCTCATCGACGTCAGGAAAAAGATCATAGTTATCTGAGTCAATAGCATATGTGTGCTGAAAGCCAATAGATAACGCAGAAAGTTTCTTCTCTTCCTCTTCGATTTGCTCCTGGATTTTCTTTTCTATTTCATCAAGCTGCTCCTCACTATAACCTTGCGCTTTTAAGCCTGCTCGATTATAGTCTTCAGGATCGAAGCCTCTCCAATTCGGAGCCGCGCCAACAAAGCCTTTGAATGCACCGCCTTCAAAGACTTCAAATTGCTGTAATCCGTATTTCCATCCTCCTGCATTGGCTTTCAGCATTCGGTTTGCTTGTTCAAATTCTTCTTGAGAAATAATCGCTTCATGCTGATCTCTTGCATAAAACTGTGGGAGTGCGCCGTTATTGGCAACCGATTTATGATCTCTAAAATCGGGCGTATATGTTTTTTGAGCCAGAACATCGCCGGCGCGACGTTCGTTTTTCATAACACTCTTTACCGTTTCGCCTGTCCATTTCCCTTTGCCGCCAACCACCTTGCCGCCTTTTGTAGTATACTGATGCGTTTTTCTTCCCAACCTGATCAGCACTTTGGCAATTGTATCCGGATGGATACCGGAACGGTACATATCAAAAATCAGCCTTACTGTTTTGGCTTCCTCTTCATCGATACCGATTTCATTCACACCAATCCTTTGGTACCCCAAAAGACTCGGCTTCATAAAGTCACCTTGAGAAAACCTCATATAGTAGGAAGCATTCATTGCTTCCGCTTTTTTGTGGCTTTCTTCTTCGGCAACAAGCGATAGAACGGTCAATGTGAAATCCACATTTTTATCCAGAGTAAACATATTCTCCGTTTCAAAGAGTATGCCCACCGGATGAGGAAGCTTTCTGAGTTCATCAACGATTGAAAGGCAGTCTTTCAAGTTTCTGTTCAAACGAGAAAGGTTCTTGACAATAATCAAATCAAATTTCCCTGCTCTGGCGTCATCCAGCATTGTCAAAAGGCCAATACGTTTGTCCATACTGGTAGCAGTGATACCCTCATCAGAATATAGCGCGACCAGTTTCCAATCAGGACGCTGCCTGACATATTTAAGGTAATAGTTCTTTTGAAGTTCAAAAGACGTATACTGAGAAATGCCATCGGTCGAGACTCTGCAATACACAACAACTCTTTTTCTGACACTTGAATCGTACGGTCTGATTTCTTTGCGCGCAGGAATAAACGTAACCTTACTCATGTCACGCTGACGACTGTATCTTTCTCTTATGTTTTCTTTTGTCTGTTCAATATTATTTGTGTATTGACCGTCTGCCACAATAACACCTCACTGTTCTCTTTCTGAATAATAGGGCAAAACCTGATAATTGCTCAAATTGATAAGCACCGTATTCTCGTCTTTCTTTATTGCCTCTTGCAGCCACAAAGAATCGGACGGATACGGCACTCCGATTAGAGAAGCCAAATATATTACAAAGGCTTTGGACGAAATGCGATATCTCCATTCGCCCCCATCCTGCCTTTTCATCACTTTGAATGTATCGTTATCACGTTTTTCACACCCTCTAATCAATAGTAGTTTTTCTTTTCTCATAATCAGAAGATGTATGTATTTGGGATATTTGAGATCTTCCATTGTTTTGCTGAAAATCCTGATACGATCATCAAAGAAATAGATCCCTATTCCTTGCAATTCCATTATTCATCCCTCTTTTCTTCCTCCAAAAAGCTCATTCCCATAGATACAGCTTCTTGACTGTTTGCGGGAAGATGCGGGAACTCCACGCGAGCCTTATATTGATCAAAGCTCACACCCATTGAATCGTTCCATTCTTCCGGAAAATGTCCCTTCTTCTGTCCCTTCTTTATTCCTCTGCCCTTTTCCTTTGCTTGTTTTCTTTCCTGTCTTTCAATTTCCAATTGCTTTTCATAATCCTCGAGCTTTGTGAGATCTTCGGCATTGATTTCTTTATCGTCAACACCTGCAGATAGCCTTGATTTTTTGGTAAGCATGTAATCTTCTGCATCCTTGAATTCAAACACCATAATCAGTTCGTCTTGACTGTCAAGTTGAATCGCAGGAGTTCCGCATATCTTATACATCTTTCCCAAGCACCATCCAAGTCTTTTATATATTCTTTCCGATGCAGGCTTTCCTGTTATGAGTCGTGGTTTTCGCTCATTGTCTTTGATAGTACACCATCTTTGACCGTCTTTATATTCCGGATCACAGGGCTTGATAATAAACCAGTTTCTTTCCCAGTCAACCATCATCAAAATATGAGTTACGCCCTCGAACCGAGAGATACAAGTCGTATTGAACTGGATACCGTTCGGTCGAATCGTAACCATACAGTCTTTCATATGTGAAAAAAACTGCCGCCTAATGACTTCAGCTTTGCTGATATCGATGTTTTTCAGTTCTTCATCATACCAATCAAGCGGTTGACTAGCTTTTATGTTTTCCTGTTCCATTTTTCTCTGATCTCCGTTTCATTTATTTCTTGTTTGAGTGTTTATTACTGAGGCAAACTCCAAAACCACTTCTTGCCCTGTTTGTAAGATTCAGCACCTATTCTGTCTTTTGCATACTTGGCTGTTCTCCAACTGATCGATTCTTTCTTTGTAATCTCTTCAATTGTCGTTGCCTCAACAGGTCCTTTTGACAATACACTGGTTATTATCTCAATGGCTTTGTCAACCTTCCCGATTTTCACCATGTCGCTCTTGCCGATCAAGTCATAGTTATCGTAAAACTGGAGCGAAGGATGCCAAACTACTTTGCCGCTTGATTCAATTGCAAAAGATAGATTGCTTCCATTTTGAGCGAGATTTGATTTGATATGTTTGACTGTTCTCAATGAGGGATTGTTTTCATCTCGTTCAATCTGTATCACACTTCGTGCCGATGCCGCCAGATCAATACTTCCTAATCCACGGTATATTTCTTTTGATCCGGCTCTTTTGTTAAGATGACCAACGAGAACAATAGCACAGTTATACGCAGTTGCCCAAATATTGAGTCTTCGCATAATTCTGCGCATTCCCACTGCACTTGACATATCTGCGTCACCCAAATAGGCTTGAAACGGATCAATAACCAAAAGACTTGCTTTCATTTGGATTATCGCCGTTCGCATTTCCTCATCATCAAGAGTTAATCCCAAAATATCCTCTTTTATGTATCCAACTCTGGAACAATCTGCTCCAGCGTTTTCAAGACGCGGTTTAATCGTGTCTGAGATTCCATCTTCAGAACACTGATAAATCACATTGATTTTTTGAAGAGCTTTTCCATCCGGCATTTCTCTTCCGGTCGTCAAGCGTGCAATCAGATCCATAAGCATGGTGGATTTCCCGTCTCCGGGATCACCTTGTATCAATGAGATTTTACCAAGCGGAATATATGGATACCATAGCCAGTCAACAGGGGTGGATTGAACGTCTTTATACCAACATATTCTCTGTTCTTCATCAGCCATAGATCAACACTCACCAATATTATTATAGGTATTCTCCATTTATTATATTGGTCTTCAAAACTGCCATCAATATCCTCACAGGAGTCTTTTCTCGTAATTGCTCCTCACAGGAGTTTTTTGCAATCAAGAGTACACAATAGGGCGCGCACAAAGCATTACATTCTTACATCCTTGAAGGAAAATTTGCACATTTGTCAACCTTGGCATTCCTATGTATCATAATTAAATCATAGGGATCATACGAAAGGAAGGATTATGGCAATTGACAACTTCAGTATTGGCGCAAGGATCCGTTTCTATCGTCTTCAACATAGTTGGACTCTGACAGACCTTGCAGATAAAACACAAATCAGCAAACAACAACTTGGTCATATTGAACGTGGTGAACGTGGCTGCAGCCTGGAATCGCTCATTGAAATCGCAAACGCGATGAAGGTTCCGGCCGACGAACTGCTCGTTGACAATCTCTTAGCAACAAATAGCAAAAAAGATGGGGACGATTACTATATCCTCTTGGATTGCACACAAGAGGAAGCAACCATCCTCATCAAAAACATGAAAAGTCTCAAAGAGACGCTTCGCAACTACACAATTAAATAAATGGGTATTCTTCCCTATGATTCAGAAGGGGCGGCGATTGTTTTGCCGCCTCTATTTGTCACTATGATTTTGCATTGCTTTTTCTAATTAATATATTGACAATTCTTGAATGTGCTGATATGATAAGAAACGAGGTGAAAACGACATGGGAAAGAAAGTCCACTTTATTACACTTACAAATGAAGAGAAGAACAAACTGAATCAAATCATTGCAACAGCTCCTGCTCAGACTGTCACTCGCGCAAAAATCTTACTAATGTCTGATTCCGGTAACTCTTCAAAAATTACAACAAGGATGATTTCATCCGAACTTAAGGTAAGTCTTGCAACAATTCAACAAGTTAGAAAAGAATACACCGAGGGTGGATTTGATAACTGTATTTATCCAAAAGGCAGACGCTCTCTAAACCGCAGAGCGATTATTACCGAAGAAAAAAGAAAAGCAATCATTCAGTTAATCAAAGCCGGTCCCACAAACGGACAAACAAATTGGACTACTGATGCAATATGCAATGAATGTGTTAAGCAAGGATTGTTTAACTATATTGCAAAGTCCACAATGCGAAAGATTATTGAAGAAGAAGGATTGGATGTTCTCTCACACAGATCGAAAAGATCTTCAGAAAAAAGAGATTATCGCAAGGAATCATTCATTGGCACTTCAATAAGCGGAGTTCTAATCTCAAATGCAAAAGAGTCATCTGATGATGAAGAACAATCTTTCGAAGTGTTTAACAAACAACTCTTTGTAAGCTCTGATATAAGATACCGTTATGCACAAGACATTCTTCTCTCTTCAAGTAAAGGTGTTTTAAGAGGATTAAGATATCAAAAGAACACTTCACAAGGTAAGATGATATTTGTCGTATCCGGAGAAGTATTCTACGTTGTTGTTGATTTGAGAAATAATTCAAAAACATATGGTAAACACTTTGCTATAACACTTACAGGAAAAGATCACAAACAACTGATTGTTCCAAAAGGTTTTGCACACGGTTATCTCGTGCTTTCCGAATATGCAGAGATTATTATAAAGAATGATGTTCCTGATCTCTTAGGAGATTGTGGTGGAATCGTTTGGAACGATCCCGATATCGATATTCATTGGCCAACCGTAAGTAATCTCATAATTAATGAAAAAGAAAAAAGTTACCCTTGCTTATCTGAATCCAAAATTATTCTTTAACACAAAAGTCAGGACTTCTCGCCCTGACTTTTATGTTTCCTTGTATTCTTGTGATACTATTTGAAGCAATCGCTCGTAAAGATCGGCAAAACTGAATTTGACTTCTATTCGTTCCGAATCATAAACGATGACTTCTTTTATCAGATATTTGATGGCCTTGCTCATCTCTTTTTCATCCCCGAAAACAAGATCTCCCATTTTGACTATCCTATCCGCGTCAAACAATATCTTTTCTTCCTCGCTTTTCTTTGAAGCGAGGTTTTCTTTTTGTTCGGTCAATTCTTCGCACTTTCTTGTATATTCGGATTTGAACTCAAGAAAGTCTTCTCTTCCGATTATTGCGTTAGCGTAATCCTCGTATTTCCTTGCAAATTCTTCTTTCATTTCTGCCAGTGATGTTTCCACATGACCGATTTTTGTGTTAATGTCAGGCATCCATTCTTTCGTTTGTTCGCGCAACTTTTCACTCCAAAAATCGACCCATGCAATCTGACAATTGAGCGTGTGCATGACCGTCAGTTTCAAATGATTTACAGGATATTTGTCTTTGCAGCAACGCGATTTGTTTCCAACTGCCATTGAGTGCTGACAATAAAGATACGTTTGATCCGAATAAGAAAACTGAAGCTTGCAGCCACAGCATCCGCATCTGAACGTACAGAAATCCCAAGGATCTCTACCGCTGAATTTCATCCGTTTACCGGGTGTTTCAACTATCAACTGCGCTAACTTGTATTCTTCTTTTGAAATAATCGGCTCATGATCGTTTTCAACGATAACCCAATTCTTTCTGTCTACCGACTTGCGCTTACCAAGGCAAACACCGAGAGGCTCGTATTTTCCATGTACACGTACGCCGGTATAGTCATATCTCTGGATAATGTTTACGACCATGCTTGTCGTCCAAAGCTGTTCTCCTTTCTTTGCTATATTGGGAGAAAGTCTTTTCCCGGTTGTTTCATGCAAATACCTCATGGGAGTGAGGTAGCCTTCCTGGTTCAGATGCTCAACGATTTGCTTTGAAGTATGCCCTTTTAAGGCTTCATCAAAGATTAACCTTACAACTTTTGCCGCCTTCTTATCAACTCTCAGTTTGTGCTCCGGATCACCTTTCTTAATCGTGTATCCAAAAGGAGCAATACCGGACGGATTCTTCCCTTCGCGCCATTTAGCCGCAATAACGCTGCGGATCTTTTTTGATATGTCACGGCTGTACATGTTATTGATCATATTGTTGATACTGACCTCAACACTGAGCCCGTCCGATTCATGATCTTTACTGTCATAATACGAATTGATTGCAATGAGCCGAACGCCCAGTGAAGGTAGTATTTGATCCATATAATCGCCAACGCCGATGTAGTCTCGACCGAAGCGAGACAGGTCTTTCACAACTATAGTGCCTATTATTCCGCTTTTCGCATCGTCGATCATTTGTCGGAATGCAGGGCGGTTGAAATTTAGCCCTGTAAAGCCGTCGTCCTTGTATTCAACCACTTCACCGACGATTTCATCGTGTGCTTCGAGGTAATTACGAATCATCAGTCGTTGATTTTCAATGCTGTTGCTCTCGTCTTTTCCGTCTTCTCCAAGGTCAACGTCAGCCAGCGACAGTCTTAAATACATTGCTATCTTTTTCATCATCCACCTCTCCCGACAAAGACATAAACTTCTCTATCACGTCATTACAAGTAAATTCAATTTCAACTGTCCCACTGGACGAATAATAGATTTTCCCGACCAAGTCATCGACGAGTTTTTCGATGTCTACGTCCTCAGAAAGACTTTGAGAAAGGCGCTCGCCCAGGTCTTCAAAACTGTTTATCCACCTTTTCATCTTGTATACTGTTTCGTTCAAGTTTTGGATTTGGTCGGTTATGGCTTTCTTCTCTTCATAATACTTATCATTGAGGAATTTGTAGTCATCTTCATCAATGACTTTATCGGAAAGATCCTTATACAGATTTGACATAAGCTGTTCATAGTCAGATTCTTTCTTTTTCAAATGAACGAGTTTTTTCTCGTTTGAATACAAAACAGATTTTTCATTTGAACTCTCTCGGAGTTCCTTTATCTTCCCTTTTTGCGCGAACAAATACTTGAATAGATTTCGGATTTGCTCTTGAACTACTAAAGACAAATAATCCTCATACACTCTGTTCCTGCACGTATCGTTTTTCTTTCTTGAGCACGTATAGAATGAGGTGTGTTTGCCGCATATGTATTTGTAATTACCTGCTTTTTGGAAGAACATCGGGCGTCCGCAATCCTTACAAATCAAATGTGTACTAAAAAGGTGCTTAGTCGTTGTAGGATCTTCTTGATATTGAACTGCCCACTCTTTCATTTTCTCTGCATGCTGCAGGTAAATGTCTTTTACCTTGGCAAAATCCTCGTGCGAGACCAACGCTTGATGTGTATCCGGATGGATATACCACTCATCTTCGGAAGTAACTCTATGATCCATATGTTCCGTCAATCTGGTTTTCTGCTTCCCGTTTACTGTATCACCTGTATACACGGGATTTCTCAAAACGAAACGCACGACATGACCTCGCCACTCTCCGCTTTTCGAGCAACTCTTTCGGTTTGTAAAGTGCTGTTTGTATACGGTGGGGATTTCCAGTCCCATGACTTGCATTCTATCGGCGATTTTGTTCTCGGAATAGCCGGCGAGCCTCCAGTAGAACATAAGCTTCACATATCTCGAAGCAACCGGGTCAACTATCAGTTTATTGTTCTCACGATCCAGTTTATATCCGTATGTAGTTGTTCTGAACTTAGTCGTTCCAAGCTGATTTCTAAGTTCTGCCCCTTTGGATATTTTTTTGGATACGTCAAGCGCATACATCGAATTGATCATGTGCTTAATTGCAATACTGATATTGTTTCGGTCTTCTTCCTTTTCGCTGTCAAACCGGTCGTTGATCGAAATAAACCGCACTCCAAGGTGAGGAAGAACCGTTTCAAGATAATAACCCACTTCGACGTAATTTCGTCCAAAACGAGAAAAGTCTTTGACGATAATACAGTCGATGTTTCCCGAGCGGACATCATTAAGTAGCCTTAGAAAATCCGGTCTAACAAAGTTCGTTCCCGTAAATCCGTCATCCTTGTATATTTCTTCAATCACCATATCATCGCGCGATTGAACAAATTGACGGATCATAAGAATCTGTGTTTCAATGGAATCGGAATCGGGTTGTTCGGTTGACAATCTGGCATACGCCCCAACGCGGACCTTTCGCTGTGCCTGAATTTCTGGCAACCTTTCACGAATTTCGATATTCTCCAGTTGCTTTCTGCTTTTACGTGCCATAAGCTGCCTCCAACCAATCTTTCGGTAATTCGTTTTTCCACTCAAAGTAACAAGGAATCAGCTCTATTTTTTTGAATCTGACAACATTTACCTTGTCAATGAGTTTATTTACAATTTCCTTATCAAGTTCTGCTATTTTGCCGATGTCGGCAAAAAGTGAAAGCCATGGATTATTGGTGCTGAAAACACGCCTTTGGTGATCAAACACATCTTTCAAGGATTCAAACTGTTCATTTAGCTTCGGCAATAATCCTGCAGACTGTTCTTCATAAGTGAAGCACTTATCAACTTCGTCGAGCATTGCGTCAAACGTTTTTTGAAGATCATCTCTGTATGGTTTAAGGGCATTCTCGCATTGCCTTTTGCCCTCTTTTGTCAATAAAAAACTCCTGATTGCATGAGCCATTTTTCTTTCTGAATTCAATTGCTCTATTACGGCACAATGAACCTTTTCAAGTGGGATTGTTCGTCTTTCATATATATCGATCTTTTCTGGTAATCCCTCCACAAAGTGATAGCATTTCCCTTTGCGAGACGTGTTATATTCGCTGGCGTGAAGCCTTTTTCCGGAATCTTTGTCAAAAACTTTTTTGACCATTGGATTATCCCATTTTTCGTTCGTTTTGTGGGGGTTGGTAGGCAAGGCTTCAAGGATTTTGTTATGTTCTTCTTCCGATATATACAAAGGACACGGTTCTGAATACGGTTTCCCGCCGTGAAAACGAGGTCTGATTCCACAGTAACGAGTGTCTGTTAGAATCTTTTTGACTTGGTCTCTGTCCCACTTGGCTGAAATATTGGTCACATCTCGCCCTGCCAACAAATTGAGATAATACTTTGCGGAAGCGATCTCTTTTTCGTTGAGCCAGTTCGTAATTTCAGTGATTCTTTTCCCTTCATTCAGCGCAAGTTCAAATATCTTTTTGACTATCGGCTCGACTGTTTCGTCAATGAATAACTCATTGTTTATTCTGACATATCCGTACAGAGTATTCATACGAGGATTTATGTTTTGTTCAATCCTGCGTCTTATGTGTGCACTCCTGCGTTCGCGGTACCAGTTTTCAAGATAATCAAGGACTTCTTCTTTTGTGTGTTCTGTTGAGAGGAAATCGTCCACTACAACCGCAAACCCAATTCCGGATGGGACAAAAGTATGGAGAATCAGATTGTATCCCGCCAAAGAATCTTTGCCGAAATAATACATTGAATAGATGATTACGCAACCGTATTTTTTGGACAATCCTGCTTCTTTCAGCTTCAAATATTCAGAGTCGTTTTCGCCTTTCATACCGTCTGAATACTTGAACTGAATATCCAGCTTTTTTGCACGAGCAAAAGAAGATATTGCTTTATTCTGCTCCTTAATAGGAATTGCAGTACCAACATTTACAACACCTCTGGTATAACTTGCACAAATCATATAGCAACGCCCTCCCCTGTTTGCTGCATAGAATATTGAACCATTTCATTGATTTCATCTTCAAACAAAAACTTTACGTGTATCTCTTTTGAGTTTATGATTTCGACTTTATCCAAAAGTGCCACCACAATCGGTCTTGTCAGATTAGTAACACCACGGTACTTTTTGATTTCGTTGATCCATGGTTGACTTTTGATTTTTCCGGATAAAATGCTTTCCTTCTTTTCAATCAGCGCATTGTATGTTTTTTCTGTCGCCTCACGGCTCAGATCAAACCGCTTATTGAGTTCCGGATATTCTTTTTTCTCAATTACACCATCCACCATATCCTTATACAATCTCGCCTTAAGCACCCCGTAATACTCAATTTCCTGTTGCAGTTTTTCAAGCTGTTTGTCAATCGTTCGGATGCAAATAAGATCATTCGGATATTCCTGAATCATTTCAAGAATTGGGCCAATTTTATCCAGAAGCTCAATCTGATTTTGAATGGCTCGCAAAACTGCCGCCTCAACTTTTTTGCAGCTGATAATATGAGACGAACATCCTCCTGAATTCTTGTATGTTGAGCAGTGATAGTAATAATATTTCTTGCCGTTTTGATTTGAAGTACGCCTCACCATATTTTGTCCACACTGACCGCAAACAACATATCCGCAAAGCGGAAGAACCTCTTCGCAGGTAGGCGGAGTTCTTGTGTCAAGTTTCAAAAGCTTTTGCACCTCTTCAAACTTGTCCTTTGGGATAATAGCGTCGTGGGTTCCCTCGACACAAATCCAATCCTTTTTATCAACCGGAATTCTTTTCTTTATCTTATAATTGACTTTCCTTCGTTTGCCCTGTTCGATTGTCCCTGTGTAGAGTTTGTTTTTTAGTATTTTACTGACTGTATCAGGTCCCCATTTAGCACCCGACGCAGATCTGAATCCGCAGTCATATTTAGTTCCGCATGATCGTTTATACTCATACGGCGGTTCAATTCCGAGTTCATTCAGCTTATCTGCTATTCTTCCGGAATTAAAACCGATCAGTCTCATATCAAATATCCTTTCTACAATTGAAGCTGCGAACTCGTCAACGATAAGGTGATTTTTATTCTTCGGATCTTTGAGATATCCGTATCCCGCAAAGCTTCCGATAAACTGACCGTTTTTTCTCTTTACGTCAAGATGGCTTCGGATTTTCAAGGAAATGTCTCGACAATACGCATCATTAATCAGGTTTTTAAACGGGACAATAATGCTGTTTTCGTCCGAGCCATTATCGAAGCTGTCATAATTATCGTTTAAGGCAATTACTCTAACACCAAGTGAGGGAAAAATCCTTTCAAGATATCTGCCGGTTTCAATGTAGTTTCTACCAAGACGAGACAGATCTTTGAGAAGAATGCAGTTAACTTTTCCGGTCTTTATATCCTCAATCATCCTGCTAAAAGACGGGCGATTGAAATTAGTACCGGTATATCCGTCGTCAACATATTCCTTGTATAGTTTCATCATCCTGTTTTTTTGCATGAATTCCGAAAGCAGTTGACGCTGATTCTTTATACTATCACTTTCCATCTTGTCTCCGTCTTCGCGAGAAAGGCGAAGATACATGGCGACATTCCCTTTAATCTGTCCGTTAGTTATCATAGGTTATTTCCCTCCCTTCCGGGGTTGAGTTCCCTCAATCCCGTAATAATTCTAATTGTGTTTTCACAATAGTGCAAATGTGCAAATTTTGAATAGCAAAAAAGCCGTACTGCTACGGCTGCTGGTTATATATTGATTTCAGGAATCATCACGGATTTCAAACAGTCTTCAAGACTCTTCTGACCTGTAAAACTGATTTTGACAACGATTCCGTGATCCACGTAACAGTATGGGTTTTTGATTTGTTTGAGAAAGTCCTTTACCCTTTCTATCGGCGGCAGTTCCTTGTTGATCGTTATGCTGCTGATATCGACCAAAGAGTCTTTCTCAACGGTTTGAATATCAACGGCTTTCATTTTTTCCAAATCCTCTATTTTCACTTTGAT
>JAEEKG010000011.1 GCA_016282315.1 Clostridiales bacterium
CAATAATCCAATTTGTTCAGAACATCTCTCAATATCCTTACACCCAGGTTTGACATTCCTATTTCATATATGTCAGGAAAGCAGAATGCAACCCTTGTACTCACAGAGTCTTTTGGTTTACATTCTCTTCCCCATTCTCCTCCGGTATATCTTCCCGGCTTTTCAACTTTTCTAAGTATACTCTCTGGTATTCTCATTAACTACTTTCCTCAGATTTCTGAATTCTCTTTCGGCAAATGGATCTGTATTGACAATATTGGCAATTCTCTCCGTCTTTATCTTCTTTGCCTTCTTTTTTAGGTCGTGCCTGCGCCGCACCCGATTTCATTTCAGACACATTGTTGAATATTGATTCCACTATCGCTTCTTTCAAATTATTCATTTCTTCAATTGTGTTCTTGTGCTTTTTAGGAGCAAAATCCATGTTGGTTGCACCGATGGATTTTTCATCATCAAGCATCATGCCTTCAAAACTTGCCTTTTCTGTCTTTTGGCTTGTTGTCAGCTTTGGATTTGTCTCTACATAGCACACTCCGCCCGGCAGTATTCTCTTGCCGCCATAATAGTCGCTACCGTTCTCCCAAATTGAAAACAGATACAAAAGCATCTGATCATTTATTCCGAGTTTTGCTTTTTCTGGGTCAAACTTTTTGTTTGACTTTTTGTAGTCAATTACTCTGACATATAAATCATCGCCTGATTCAAATGTATCAACTCTGTCTACTATTCCTTTTAAAGACACTTTCATACCATCTTTTTCAAGGGCCATTGGCTTTATAGCAGATCTATTATTAATTTTCAATTCGAAATCTTTAGGCTGATAACCGCTGTTTGAAAACTCTTCTCTTATGGCTTGGGCAAATTTCAAGGATTGTCGCACTATAAACTCGACTGTATGACGTATTTCAAGAGGCTGTTCTTCCTTTTGTTTACCCGTAAGATTGAGCATGTAGTCTTCTGCTGAATCTGAAATACGGACTTTTAAATCTTCATCACTCATCCCTTTTGAAGCGTATCTAGCTACATTTTCCAGAATCTTGTGTATGAGTGAACCGATATTTCTGTCATCAAAAGTTGCTTTTCCCGGTTCATCGCCAAGCTCAAGGACATACTCACACATGAACTTGAAATGACAGTCCATAAACGATTCAAGTTTAGAATGGCTTATTTCAAATTGATCATTGAAACACTCAAGTGCAAGCTTTTGTTCTATTGTCGTATCATCTGATGAAATATCCATTTCCGAATAATCAAATGAATCTTTGTATTTTTCATCCTGCTTCAATATTTCACGAATTATCTCATTGATTCTGCCTGTTCCGCGGGCGGATTTTTCAAGTGCAGGTTTTTTCCTCCAGATCAGATCTTTTTTATCTGTCTTTTCAAACTTATCTTCTTTAAATTCTTTGAATAATGCTTCAACTTCCTTTAGAGCACTGCACTTTGAATTGGGCTTGCCAGTAACATCGTAGTCTGAATAAGTAATAAACAGATCGCTTGTCGGTCTGCACAATGCCGTGTAGAAACAATAAAGCTCGCTTGATACTCTCATTTCCAATGTGTCATAGAACTTACAGCTATATGATGACAACAATTCCTTTTCTGACTCGGTAAATATGCCGTCATCGGGTACAGACGCCGGGAAAACTCCGTCATTTGCGCCCATTATATATACTGTCTTTGCCATGTGAGGTCTCACTTTTTCAGCGTCACCTATAAGGACCTGATCAAGAGATGTCGGAATTGTTCCTAAGCTGATTTCAGTCACTGCAAGTCTGAATAATTGTAAGTAGTCTTCTCCATCACATTTTTCCATGCATTGTTCTGCTACTACCGTTGTGTCAAGAGCTGAACAAATTGCACCCCATAAAGCATCTATTCTGTCTGCTTCCGATGTCTCACCAAACTCCCTAACAAAATCTGATTCTTTTACGAGTTTTTCTGGAACATTGATGTAAATCAAAAAGTCATACAATGCTTTTGCATGTTCCCTTGGGGTCTTTGACTGAACAACTGCAGTATAGAATCTCGAGAGCACATCATATATTTTTTCTCTAGCGCTGTTAGCGTTTTCTAGAGTATTATTTGACTCTTCGGTCATATTGCCCTGGTAACCCAGAACGCTCCTCGTCCAAGTATTCTTATATGCACTCAGATTTCTTGGCTGCCATTTTTCAACATAACAAGTCAATGCAGCTTCTTCATCCATTGTTAAATCCAGAAAACCGGATTTGGCTATGTTCAATAAATCTGCCGAACTGGATCCATATATGAGTGTCTGGTAAACTTCATCTATGAACCTGACAATATGAGTACCTGCAATACTTGGTCTGTTAGATAAGTAGTATGGTATCTCATAGCGCTTTAAAGCAGCGTCTATAATACCTGAATAAGATTTGGTATTTCGCATCAATATGGCCATTTCGCCATATTTTTCGCCATTCATTATCCTCTTGCAAATATCGCAGCATATGGCTTCTGCCTCTGCATATACATTGGAACAGGATGTGACAAATATATGCTTGTTATGCGGGTCGATTTCTCTTTTTCCCTCATGACTGTCCTTAAATGCGTTTTCAGCCAAGTATTTCATCTCGTCATTTGTGTAATTGGTTGAATTCTTATTGATGACGGGAATTATGGGCTTATTATATTTTTTAGCTAAATCTGCTAGCTTTCTTTCAGTTGCTGTTGCAGAAGAAAAAGTGGGGGAATATGCGTCAAACTCCGGTATGAAGCTGAAAACCGCATATATGTTTTCTGCCGACTCAAATATTTCATCAAGCATGAGAAGTTCAGCGTTTGAATAATCGGAAAAAGAATCAATATATACATCACAATTTACAAAAAGGCCATGAGCCTTGTTTGCGGCAGCTTCCATTATACCATCGGGATCTTTCCAGTTCTTTTCTATTTCTTTGTCAAAAGTGGAATAGATCTTAGACAAATCTTCAAATTTGTTCTTTAAAAGTTCATTGTCTTCGCCTTCCAGACTGTCAGCCGCGGCTTTTAATTGGTCAGGAGAAATCAGGTTGGCTTTCAATTCTCTTCTTCCCGACACAAGCTTATCTATAGCTGATATGTCTGATTTTGAAATAGAGTTGTATTTTTTCAAAGAATCGATGTTTGAACGGATAATTCCATACATTAGATCCTTTTTAATTGCCGGTGTTATATAGTTTTCGCATATGCCTCCTCTGTGAGTGAATACATATTCACAAAGTCTTGAGAAAGACATGACTTCAACTTTGTGCGACAGTTCTTCATTTGCTATAGAGTGTTGTGCATTAACTTCTTCTCTTGCCGGGACCAGGTATATTATTTGTCTAGATGATGATTCTTTTTTCATCTCTTGAAACAAATATGCACTTTTTTTAGAACCTGCTCGGCCGTAAATAAAAGTTACCATAGTCCCTCCCTATTGCAATATTTTCAAATTTCTCTTTATAGTCTCTCTTTTTCTCCAGGAGAATGCTCTTTTTTTGAATTCTTCATCCGACATCTGATCGAGTGTCTTAATATCAAGATTGACTATTCTGTTAACCCTGAAAAAGTCTATCTGTGTCTCTTTGACATTTTTATTCAAAGGACAAGACGTCTGACACAAATCACATCCCCAGGCTGACCCGTATTTACGAATGTATTCTATTTGTTCATCTGGCAATTGTCCCTTTTGTTGCGTTACAAAAGAAAGGCATGGCATTTTATCTTTTTCCATGGGACAGCTTTTTTTGCAATTGCCGCAATCCAGGCACATTTTTTCTTTGTATTCTTCATTTGGGTCTATTCCAAATAGTGACGGATCGCCTTCAGTCAGTATTTCACCGATGAATACATATGAGCCGTATTCTTGATTTATTAACAAATAGTTCTTGCCTCTGACCCCTAGACCTGATTTAGCAGCTGCTTCTGTCTCTTCAATCGGAGACTTGTCAGCAAATCCTGCAAACTTGACGTTGAAAGCGCTATTTAATTCCGGAATGATTCTCTCAAATAACTCATCCATGTAATAGTGATAGTCATAACTTCTAGCATATAAAGAAATGTTGCCTATAGTATTGTCTTCAACATAATACGGAACCAAAAACAAAATGGCAGTTTTAACTTTACTCGGGTCTAGTCCTGCCCTTTCAATTACATCTGTTCTTCTAACATTGCATTCGTTTATCGGAATGGCAGAAAAGTATTCTATTTTTTCATTTAAAAATATGTTTTTCAGTTGTTTACACATAAACAATACACCTTTAGGCAAAAACTTAATAATCTTGCAAGAAATACGCAAATATGGTAGAATTATTAAGAAAATATCTATATATAGTATTATACCATAATTTAAAGTATGTTTAAATAATTTTCGAGGAAGGCAAAAATGGCAACAAAAAAACAAAACTACGACGACAGCAGTATTACCATGTTAAAAGGAGCGGAGAGAGTCCGTTCCAGACCTGCCGTTATGTTCGGTTCCGACAGTATTGAAGGATGCGAACAATCTGTTTTTGAAATCTTATCCAACTCAGTTGATGAGGCGCGCGAAGGATATGGAAATGAGATAATCATAACTGTTCTGACCGACGGTACCATTTCAGTTGAAGATTCGGGACGCGGTGTACCTCTTGACTACAACGAGACTGAGGGTAAATACAACTGGGAACTCGTATACAATGAATTGTATGCTGGAAGTAAATATAACAACAACGACGAGGGAGCAAATTATAAGTTCTCTCTGGGTTTCAACGGCCTTGGAGCTGCTGCTACACAATACGCTTCAGAATTTATGAAAGTTCAGTCATACAGAGATGGCGAACTTTTGGAAATGAATTTCAAAAAGGGATATCCTGAAGGCGAGCTCATTAAAAGGCCCTTAGGCAGAAAAGAAAAACAACACGGAACTATTGTAACTTGGAAGCCTGACATCGATGTCTTCACAGATACTAATATTCCTAAAGTATTCTTTGAAACAATGCTTGAAAGACAAGCTGTGGTAAACGCAGGACTCACATTCAGATTCCGCTGGCAATTGTCGGAAGGCGGTTTTGATGAAAAAGAGTATGTATACCCTGAAGGCATAGCAGATTATATAGAAAGAGTCACAGGAGGCAAATATTTCACTCCTGTCCAATTGTGGAAAATAGAGACATCTGGCCGCGACAGACCAGATAAACCGGAATACAGCTTAAAAGCTGAAATCTCTTTCTGCTTTTCAAATGACGTCAGCATGATCGAGTATTACCACAACTCAAGTTACCTTGAGTACGGCGGTTCTCCGGACAGAGCTGTTAAAACCGCTTTTGCTTTTGCAATAGACAAATATACAAAACAGCAGAACAAATACAACAAAAACGAATCCAAGATAAGCTTTTCAGATATTGAAGACAGCCTTGTTCTCGTCATAAACAGTTTCTCTACTCAGACTTCTTATGCTAACCAGACAAAGCTTTCAATTTCAAACGAATTCATTTACCAGGCGCTGAATGAATTCATTAAGCAGAACCTTGAAGTATATTTTGCACAAAAGCCTGCAGAAGCTGACAAGATAATGGCTCAGATACTCGTCAACAAAAGGAGCCGTGAATCAGCTGAAAGTACAAGAATAAACCTGAAAAAGACATTGACTTCAGCTAGTGAAGTAACAAACAGAATTGAAAAATTCGTTGCTTGCAGATCTAAAGATAAGGACAAACGCGAACTCTACATAGTTGAAGGCGACTCAGCTTTGACATCATGTAAACTCGGAAGAGATGCAGAATTTCAGGCTATTATTCCGGTAAGAGGTAAGACGCTTAACTGCTTGAAATGCGGTTATGACAGAATATTCAAGAGCGAAATTATAGTAGATTTGCTCAGAATTATCGGTTGCGGAGCTGAAATTAAAGGCAAATCCAAATCAAGTTCAGGAAAAGACTTCAGTCTTGATGCTTTGAGATGGAACAAGATAATAATCTGTACAGATGCCGATGAAGACGGCTTCCAGATTAGAACACTTATTCTGACAATGTTCTATAGACTCTTGCCCACCCTGATAAAGGAAGGAAGAGTGTTCATAGCAGAATCACCTCTGTTTGAAATTACAAGCGGAGGCAAAACATATTTTGCATATGACGAAAAGGAAAAAGCTGAGATACTGGACAAACTCGGAAACTCAAAATTCGTTTTGCAAAGATCAAAAGGACTGGGCGAAAACGAACCCGAAATGATGTGGCAGACAACAATGAATCCCGCAACAAGAAGACTTATAAAGATCTGTGAAGCGGACAAAACTCAGACTGATTACATATTTGAAACGCTCTTAGGCGATGACTTGGTCGAAAGAAAAGAATATATCGCGAGAAACGGCAAATATTATATCAAGGACGCAGACGTGTGAGGTTAGGCGATGGCAAGTAAGAAAAAAACAAATAAGCGCATGGATTTTGATGAGATAATTCAAGCTCCGTCAACTCCACAGCCTATTACAGAAACAATTGAAAAGAATTACATGCCGTACGTTATGTCCGTCATCATTTCAAGAGCAATTCCGGAAATAGACGGATTCAAACCGGCACACAGAAAACTTCTCTACACAATGTATACCATGGGTCTTATGACTGGTCAGAGGACAAAAAGTGCTAACATAGTCGGTCAGACAATGCACCTCAATCCTCACGGCGATGCCTCAATTTATGAGACAATGGTCAGATTGACAAGAGGCCACGCTGCTCTTTTGCACCCGTTTGTAGATTCAAAAGGAAGCTTTGGTAAACAATACAGCCGCGACATGGCGTATGCTGCCTCCCGTTACACGGAAGCAAAACTCGATCCGATTTGCAAAGAGATATTCTCCGGAATAGACAAAAATGCAGTTGATATGGTTCCTAACTACGACAACACAACAACGGAACCAACTCTTTTGCCAACTACATTCCCCAACATCCTCGTTTCTGCAAATATGGGAATTGCTGTCGGTATGGCAAGCCAAATATGCTCATTTAACCTTGAAGAAATATGCAAGGGTACTATTGCCATACTCAAAAATCCGAAAACTACTACTGATGAGCTTCTGGAAATAATAAAGGCACCAGACTTCCCCGGAGGCGGTCAGATAATCTATGACAGGGAGAAGATGAAGAATCTCTTTGAAACAGGTAGAGAATCCATAACAATCAGAAGCAAGTACGAGTTTGATTCAAAAAACAATTGCATTGAGATTAAAGAAATCCCTTATTCAACATCAATTGAACTCATCCTTAAAAAGCTCACTGAAATGATTAAGGAAGGTTCGCTCAAAGAAGTAACTGATGTAAGAGATGAAATAGACTTACACGGATTCCAGCTCGCTTTGGATATCAGGCGCGGAGTAGATCCGGATGTTCTTATGTCTAAATTGTTCAAGAAAACAACACTTCAGGATGAATTTGCCTGCAACTTCAATGTGCTCATTGATGGTGAACCAAAGACTCTCGGCGTAAAAGCACTTCTTGAGGAATGGATCAAATTCAGAATGAATTGTTTGAGACGTGAACTCACATTTGATTTTGAAAAGAAATCCAGATTGCTGCACTTGCTCCTGGGACTTGGCAAAATTCTTCTCGACATAGACAAAGCAATTAAAATAGTCAGAGAAACCGAAAAGGATTCTGAAGTTGTACCAAACCTGATGAAAGGATTTGATATTGACCAGCTTCAGGCAGAATACATAGCTGAAATCAAGTTGAGACACTTGAACAGAGAATATATTCTTGACAGGATTTCTGAAATAAAGCAGCTTCAAGAAGATATAAAGGAATTGAGAGATACAATAGATTCTGACAATAAGGTCAAAAAGGTCATTGTAAAACAGCTTGAAGACATTATTAAGAAATACGCAATTCCTAGAAAAACTGAAATTGTATATGAAGACAACAGCATAGAATTCAATGAAAACAACTTTGTTGAAAACTACAACGTTAAGTTGTATCTCACAAAGGATGGATTCTTTAAGAAGATTACTTTGACATCACTCAGAGGATCTGATGTTCAGATGGTCAAAGAAGGCGATGAAATCACTATGAGCGAAGATGCCGAAAACATCACTGAAGTGATGTTTGTCGGAACAAATTGTCAGATGTACAGGTGTAAAGCATCTGATTTTGACAGTGTAAAAGCATCTCAACTCGGTGATTATGTTCCTGCAAAACTTGGTTTTGACGAAAATGAGCGCGTAGTTACAATGATTGTCGGACCGAGGTATGACAGTCAGGACAAACTCATATTCATATTTGAAAACGGAAAAGGCGTAAAAGTTCCGATTAGTTTGTATAAGACAACATCAAACAGAAGAAAGCTGGTAGGTTCGTTCTCAAAGACATCTCCTATAGTTGCTTGTTTCCTTGAAAAGGAAAAGACAAGTGTGGACATTTTGATGGTGTCAAGTGACAAAAAAGGAATCCTGATCAGTTCCAAACTAATCCCTGAAAAGTCAACAAGAACGGCAGCCGGTTCAACATTGTACAAAGTAAAGGCAAATCACAAAGTTGTTTCAGCAGTCTTGTTTGATGAATCAATGAAAAAGGGATCCGGATGCAGAAAAATTAAGATTCCTGCAACAGGCAGTTCTCTGTAGGTGAAACATGGTTGTATACATAGCATCAAAGGACAAAACCTTTTCCAGAATGCTTGAACTGGAAATATGCAATTATGGTGCAACTTGTTTTGAAATCGAAGAAGGCAAAATACCTAATGGCGGTGTTTCGCTTATAGAAGCACCTGTGCTTAACAAAATCGAATTGCCTGAAGACAAAGACAGCGTTCCTATAATTGTTTATGGACAAAAGAAAGATCTAGATAATCTGCCTTTTAATTCGTACATAAGCAAATTGCCTAGACCCTTCAGGATCACCGATCTTTTGTCCATGATATTTGAGTTCCCCGTAAGCAACAATGCTTCACCCGTGCCTAAAGTAATATCTGACAAGTTATATATTAACGATGTCACAAGACAAATAAGCATAGGAGAGTCTGTCGTTAAACTGTCTAAATTCGAGTTTAACATATTTAAGTATTTATACAACACAAAGGGTAAATTTTCGACAAGAGAATCCATAAACAAAAACGTATTCAATTCGGAATTATCTTCAGCATATGAAGTTGACGTTCTTGTTTGTACAATGCGAAAAAAATTTGAAAATGCTTTTTCAAAAAAAATAATCAAGACAAAGCGTAGTTTAGGGTATTACATATAGCAAACACATTTATTCAAGGAGAACACAAACCATGTCAATGGATGTAAGAATTACTCAAAAAGGGTTCTTTAAAAACTATTTAACCATTAATGCAATAATTGGAAGTGAACTATGTTATGGAAAAAGCGATCCATATCTAAGATTGGTTCCAAACGAAAGAGATGGTGACGAATTCTTCGTTTATCTACCGAACTATCCGGGTCGTGGAATATATGTAAAGTTTAACGAAAAGAATCTAAAAAACATAGATTTGAAACTTCTTTTCCCATCATTGACTGAAGAAGTCAGGGCATTTTTTAATTTAATAAGACGACTATCTCAATTGTGGAAATGTTCAATCGAAATTGACGGAAATGTAATTGACCCCAAAAACCTGGACGCAAAAGAAAAAGATACAATTGCTTTCAATACCAATGTGTTTGATATGCTATGCAAGGAAATACTTGATGGCAAAATGCAAAAATGGACTATGCCATGCGTGTGTTTTCCAATTGAAGCGGGAAAAGAGGAAGCCGAGAAGTTTTTGGGCAGAAATGATTTGTTTCAAAAGTGGATTCTGGATCTCCAACTTCCAGATTACTATTATGGGGCACCTGTACTTCGTGAATCGAACAAAACTGTGGTCGGCACTTTTGTTGTTACATTTGATACTGAGACTATTCTCCCGCTTGTTCCTTCTATTCCCGATGGGACTACAGATACGGACACTGGAGAACCTGTTGAATGCAAACAATATCATGTAAACTTCTATAATTATAGAAGATCCAGTATGTTGCCTGACGATATTGAATATAACAAGTTTTTGGGATTAATACCAAGTGAAAAAAAGGCTCGATTCGATGAAGGTCATATCTTAATAAAGCTCAGCGAAGATGATATAAAGCAGATCATTTCAAACAGTAAAAAGTAAAAGAATTCAATACTCAAATAGCCACCTTTGGATCATGATTGTAATTATACAAAGGTGGTTTTTGTTGTATTTTTTTCTTTTTGTGTTTATTGTTGACAAGTTGTAAACAATCAGTTACAATTATATCAGCAATTAAAACATATTGGGGATAAAAAAATGATAACAGAATTTGGAAAATTATTAAGAATCATAAGAATCAACAGCGGTGATAGTTCAAAAGAAATGGCTAAAAAACTTAATTTGTCACCTTCTTACCTGTCTGCTATTGAAAACGGAAAAAGAAGCATTCCAATGGACATGGAAAAGCAGCTTTGCAATGCATATCCATTGACTGAAACAGATAAAGATAAAATTCATAAGGCAATATTCAATTCAAGTGATTTAATAAAGATCAATTTAACTGACTTTGCAGAAAAAAAGCAAAAACTGATATTTGCAATTACAAGAAATGATATTCCGGAAGAAACCATTGATAAAATGTTTAATCTTCTAGATAACGAGGCAAAGGACAACAAATAATGGAACCGACACCATCAAGCAGAATGCTTATTGGATTCGGAAACATTGTTGTTAAACTTAAAGATGACGAAGAAAACAGTTCAAAAGCATCAATTATCGGTGCTCATGGTTATTGTACTCTAAGCATAATCGACAATGCCAAGTTTCGTTCAAAGTTTGGCAATTCTGTTTCTATAGTTTCACCTAAAATACGTAAGAACACAATTGACTTGATTAAGCAATTGTGTTCTAAGTCGTTGTCTGATTTTTTTGCTGATAACAATTTGACATATACAGAAGCTCAATCAAAAATAAGTCAAATCAGCAAATATATTTTGGATGATGTGTCTGATAGCACTGAATTAGAATTGTTTGGTTTAAAGATAACGGAGCTAGAACTCGAATCTTTAAGTGTAAGTGAGCCTGATGACAATATTACTTATGAAATATTAGATAACAAAGACAATAAAAAGATAAATTATGCATTAGCTTTGTCTTTTCTATCTGTTACTGTTGCACTGATTATTATTCTTTCGAGTATTGGACTTAATAAAAAACAGCAACCAGAGATTTCTTCAACAGTTGTAACAGAGGAAATTTCTTCTGTTGATGAAACAACCACAACACAAGAATCAACTACAAGCGACAAACCTTTAAATTTATTTCAAATCAAGTACGGAGAAACATACAAATATGGATGTTTGACATTTAGATATGACTTTGATGGCTGGTGCATTTGTGAATGTGATGAAGGAGCAATCGATGTTGTTATTCCCGAAGAAGTAAAAGGTGCTCCTGTTTATAGGATAGACAAAGAAGTCTTCAGCGACATGTCTGAATTGGAGCATATCAAATTGCCCAGTTCTCTTCTAATTATCGCTGATAATGCATTTCATAACTGCGGATCTTTGAGAGAAATAGTTTTCCCCGAAAACTTGAAATTTATCGAAGATAGCGCATTTAATAGTTGTTCAAGACTAAAAACCATAACAATACCGGATAGTGTTATAAGTATTGGAAATTTTGCTTTTGAAAGCTGCTCAGAATTAGTTGAGTTTAATATCCCTGCAAGTGTAACCCGTTTGGGCAATAAATTTGTTGGCTCATGTCAAAAACTAAAAACACTTACAGTTGACGAAAACAACACAGTATACTATGGTTCAGGCAACTGTGTTATAGAAAAAGAAAGCAAAGCAATAATTGCCGGGTGCAATTCAAGTATTATTCCAAATGATGGAAGAATTAAGGTTATTAATGAAAGTGCATTTGAATTATGCGGTGGTTTCAAAAACATAAAAATCCCTGAAGGAGTAGAAAGAATAGAATTTTTAGCATTTGGCTATTGTTTCAATCTTAGAAGTGTAACCATACCAAAAACCGTAACCTTCATTTCAAGTGGCGCTTTTAATGGTTCATTTGATTTGGAGACGCTGGTAGTAGAACCAGGAAATCCGATTTATCACTGTAGTAACAATTGCATAATTGAAACAAATACTAAAACAATGGTTTTGGGTGGCAACAAGAGTGTTATTCCTGATGATGGAAGTGTGGTTGAAATTGGAGACAATGCATTTGAAAGAAGAGATCGTCTGACAACAATTACTGTTCCTGAAGGAGTAACAAAAATTGGAGATTGGGCATTCTCTCAATGCTATAGTTTAATAAGTGTATATTTGCCATCAACATTAACAGATATCGGAATTGATGTTTTCAAATTTGATGATAATCTATTAGATATTTATTACAACGGAACTGAAGAAGATTGGAATAAAATAATGATGGATGATAATAAGTTTAAAGGCATTACCATTCATTTTCTCAAAGATACTGATTAGAGGAATATTTTAATGGATATAGTAACCAAATGTCCTGTATGTGGGAGTCCTCATATAACTGCCAAAAGATTTGACACATACAAGTGCGATAGTTGTGACACATCTTTCAGAATTAAAGAATCAAATAGTTTAAGCTTATCCACTTCCGAAATATATAAAAAAACGATAAGCAGCATTTTGGAAATTAACACAATAGTTGATGGTGATGAACAATTCGGCACCGGAATTATTATATCTTCAAAAGGGTATATTTTAACTTGTGCTCATCTAATTGAAGGTAAAAAAGAAGACCAGACAATAGTCAAGAATTTCTGCGATGCAATTATTGCAAAGAACAAAAATAATGAAAAAATGATAAAAACAGAATTGGTTTATTGTGACAGCAGTTTAGATTTGGCACTTCTCTATTCAGAAGAAGCAAAGAATTGCCCAGCCGCCAGTATTTCCAATGAAAAAATAAAGACCGGTGACAAAATTTGCGCAATAGGAAATAGCAAAGGCGAAGGATTATGTATTGTAGATGGAATTGTAAGTGATTCTTCCAGATATATTGGAAACAATGCTTATATGGTCATTTCTGCCCCTGTTACATCAGGTTATTCAGGAGGTCCTGTTTTCAATACAAAAGGAAATTTAATTGGAATAATAAAAGGTGGGCGAGATGGAGCTGTTGCAATGAATTATGCAATACCATCAAAAATCATCTCATCTTTTGTGCGTGATCACTGATATCCGTAACAACAAAACTGGCGCTTGATTTCTTTCAAGCGCCAAAATATTTACATCCAAAACAGAATATTAATTACACCTAAAGCAATTAGTAAACTAGATATGATGATTACTGCAATCAGCAATCCTTTACCATTCATTTTAAATCACCTCTCAACCAGTAATTGTCGGTACATCTATTATCTGTCTTTGTAAATAAATTTCAACGTTCAACACATTGTTGTGAAATAAATAATCACAATTGAAAAATATTTACACTTAAGAATGTATAAGTCTATCGTGCAAAAAATCAGGGCTTTGATTAGCCCTGTATTTTTTTCGAAAATAATTGTAGTAGTCAAGAAAAGTAGACACAAAAAATGTTTTTTTTAATTTTTGTTTTTTTAAAGTGGACATACGCCACATTTTTATCGCATATGTTTTTTCAAAAGTGGACATTTAGAGTATTTTTTTGAAATTTCAATTTTCAAAAGTGGACATGGTCCCAGAATGTGCCTTTTCACGGCATTTTTTTACGAATTTGGGCTCATCAGAGAGAACCCGGTGTAGTAGTCAAGATAAGTGGACGCAAAAAAGAACGATACTTCCAAGCTTAATATTTGGAGGATATCGTTCTGTATTTTTGTTGTTCAATTATAATCTTATCGATTAATCATAAAAACCGGTTTTTCCTTCGAAAGAAGTATCAACATAACCTATATATGTGTTACCTGCTTCGAGTTTTATTTCATTTCCTTTTAAATCAACAAGTGACATCTCAGAAGAAACGCTGCTCTTTGACCAATAACCTTTCTGAACTTTTCCATCACAGAAATAATATACTGTTCCTTGTCCTGTAGTCTTAATATCTGTCATGTACGGATCTGAAGAGACGCCTGAGTCAATGATCTTTACATCTGTAACAATAACAATCAAATTCTTGAATGACAATTGTTTTTTTGTTTCAGAGTCAATGTGCTCATTTCCTTCCTGGAAACGTAAATATGTTTTTGAATTCTCATCGTATCTGTATTCAACAAGGGTGCTTGTTTGAGTTCCCTGTGCAGTGAATTTAAGTGATACGTATGTTCCGTTATCTAAGCCTTCTGTGTTTCTTATCTCATCCTTTGCAAGATGCTTAATGCTCTCAAGCACTTTTCCGTTAACTGTACCGCCGGCCTTGACAAATTTAGATGATGCACTTGTTACTGCCTTGATAAGAGCTTCTTTTGTGATACATGTATCATATTGTAGGTCTTTTCTTTCGCCTCTGTGTCTGATTGTATTAAACAGATCTCCGCCTTCAGCTGTTGCAAACCAGTATTCTGTCTGTGTGTTTATAATCAAATCTGCACCATTGCTGCCATATCTTTCTCTCAAAAGATTGTATATGTTATATGGAGCATTCTCAGCGCTCGGACCGCCATGGCATACTAATACAGAGTTATGACTTTGTGCCCAATCTACCATGAATTTACGTGTAGAACGTACATTGCATACATATGGGATTGTCTCATAATCTGAATAAAGAGCCAAAAATCTTGTTATACCTGGAGCTACGAGTCCTTCGTAAACAATAGAAGCTTCATTTATACCTGCCTGATTTTTCCAAGCCAAATTTGAGTTGTCTACTACAACAGCAATTGGTTTTCTGTTGGACAAATCCTTTTCACAAGCATAGCCTGTCAATGGATCAATGTAATCACCTGTGTGAATTACATCATCGTTTTTGGTGGTTACTTCTTCTGTGGATTTTGAAGAAGTTGTTGTTTCGTCTTGTTTGCTGCTGGTAGTTGCAATAAAATCACTTTCAGTTGTAACATTGTCTGTATTTCCAGTACAACTCACTACCAAGAAGCAGTGGAAAACAGCTAGTGCAATTGCTATGATTGCAGTTAAAATTTTCTTAGTTTTCAATTTTATAAACCCGCCTTACACATATTTCAATTAATTCTATCACACATAATATTTTAAGTCAAATAATGGGGTTACTGTTTTTCTTTTCTTTTTCGCGCAGTTTTTTAAAGAATGTCTTCAATAAATCAGCACACTCTTTTTCCTTAACCTCTGATTCAACTTCGGGCGAGTACTCAAGATTGTCTTCGAGCAGATTTGTTTTTCCTCCAAGTGCTCCAAATCTCATATCCCTTGCGCCATATACAACTTTATCCAGTCTTGAATTAATAATAGCTCCGGCACACATCGGACATGGTTCAAGAGTGACATACATTGTGCATCCTGTTAATCTCCACGAATCTAGCTTTTTACATGCTTTTTTAATCGCATTCATTTCAGCGTGGTTGCATGCACAGTTACTCTTCTCTTTTGTGTTGTGGCCCCTTGCAATTATTTTTTCATCTTTAACTATAACACAACCGACTGGAACATCTCCCGAATCATCTGTCTTATATGCTTCATAAATTGCTTTATACATGAAATAGTTATCATTTTTAATCTTCTTTTTTGACATAATGTTCTCTCCTAAAACAGGCACATTGCAAAAGCAAATGCCAAAAATATAACCATAGGCGGTGTAAAGAACCCAGGCTTTGTCACGTTGTCTCCTTCATTTACCACCTTTAATCTGCGAATGAATGTTAGTGCTATTATAAACAATACAGCAACAAGCGTTATTCCCAAAATCAGATTCAATGTCGAATTTTCTCTTGGGTTGAATGACAATGTAATCATCTTTACGTACAAAACTGAATCCACGATTATTCTTATCAGTATAGGGTAAAGTATCGTACTTGTGTATGAATATAGGACGCTTAGAATTATCCCTATAATAAACCAATAAGGGAATCCTACAAGCGATGACTTTGACATAGCAAATACCAATGCACATAAAAGAACCGTAGCATTATTGCCATAAACTGAAAACTCAGTGTAAATGTATTTTCTGAATAATAGTTCTTCTAATATTGCTCTAATTACAATTGCAACAGTAACGTAAACTATGTGCTCCCAAATTGGTGTATCTGCTTTTATGTGCTCAAAAGACGGGTAGTCAAAGAACAGGTTGTATGCAACACTCATACCAAAGAATATTATGAATGCAACAATAAACAATATGGATTTATTGTAATTGGTAGTTTTGATAATTGAACTTTTTGGTTCTTTTGTCAAACCTAATATAGCAAATTGTGCTTTAAATGCTATCAAAGCAACTAAAACCGGAGAGATAGTGGAAAGAACGTTAATTATAAAACCCAAAACTTCTCCGTTTGAAGGAATAAGTTTGAATATTTGTATCACAAGCACATTCAAGAACAAACACACGGCGACTATTATAGATACACTCTTAGTTTTGTTCTTAACTGACTCGCCCACTCTATTCACCCCCTTCCCATTCTCTCACTTAATTATATTTGTTTCTCACTACATTTTCAATTGTAAACACAAATAAGTATTTACAAAGTAATACTTAAGTGTTAAACTAATTGGACTTGATTTTAACGAGGCAAAAAATGGGCAAAATTAAGATTGAAAAAAATTTCTTAAAAGATATCAGTCTTTTGACTCTGGGTGCACTAATTGCAGCATTCGGAGACTTTTTCTTCAAATTGCCGAACAATTTTTCAAACGGCGGAATGACAGGTGTATCAGTTATTTTGGGATACTTGATTAAGTCAATCCCGGCTGCTACATTTGTTTTGATTCTCAACTCTTCATTGATAATTGTCGGGTTTTTAGTCATAGGAAAAGAATTCGGCTGGAAGACTATATATTGCAGCTTAGCCTTTTCACTATTTGTTCAAATATTCCAATGGATCATTCCGATGTCTCAACCATTTACTAATGACACAATGCTTGAGTTGTTCTTTGCAGTCATCATTGTATCAATTGGTATAGCAATAGCATTCAAAGGCGGCGGTAGCACAGGAGGCACTGATATTATAGCGATGATAATCCGCAAGTACTCAAAAATGGATCTCAGTATTTCCATGATGATTGCTGATTTTATCATAGCAGGAGCTTCATTCTTCCTCATTGACCGCAAAACAGGTATGTACAGTATACTTGGTGTTTTGCTTAAATCACTTGTAATTCAAGCAGTTACAAACCTTGTCAACAGACGTAAGGGAATGCTCATAGTTACAAATAAAAAGGAAGAAATATCCAATTATATCATGACTGAATTTCACAGAGGCGTTACTCTCTGGAAATCAGAAGGTGCATATACTCATGAAGAAAAAGTTGTCCTCTTCACCGTTGTCAACAACTACCAGGCTGCTGTAATTAGAGCACATGCAAAAAAAATTGATGAGCACGTTTTCATCGCAATCATCAATTCAAGTGAAATTTATGGTAAAGGATTTTTGGAAAAAGAATACGGAGATTAACTCTTTGCAATCTTTGGTTCCGGCTTGGTGATTTTTCCATCAGGCTCCACTATTCTGACATTATCAAGTTGAGCACGAAAAGATGCTCTGAATCTCTCTCTGAATTCTTCTCTGAGTTTTGTTTGTTCAGCTTTTTCTTCTGCTGACAAACCTTCAGCCTTTTCTTTTCTTGCCAATTCATTTATTCTTTTTGTCAATTCATCCATGTTTTTGACCACCTTTTCAAGATAAGCAAATCGTATCACAAATTCAGTTGTTTTACAACACATTGCACACTTTTGCCCTCACTTGAAACGAGTCTTTTTGGGATAGTTGCGTAATTGACATTTATACTCAACTATGGTATCATATTTGGGCGAATATTAAATACGAATGGAGAATATCAAATGAAGAAAATTCTCGTAGTTTTCCTAACTTTTGCAATGCTCTTCCTCTTACTGGCTTGCAATGGAAACCAACAAACTGAAACAAATAATACCACAACTACAGTTACTGCTGAAGTAACTACTACAAATAGCACAACAACTACTAATGGCGATGAATCATCAACTGAAGAAACAACCACAACAACTATTGATCCGGTTGATATCACATACACAATTGAATTAACAGGAACTCCATTTTATGCTGAATCAAACTTATATAAAGTCAGTTATGCAATAATGCATGGTTCAGATGGTTCTGCAAAACAATGTTGTGTTTTGGTTGAATGGAACACAAGCGGAGATGTAGCAGAATTTGTAAGCGTATATAAAGACCACGTAGGTACAGAATTTCCTATAGTTGCTATAGGAAGAAGCGTTTTAGCTAACAGAACCGTAGATGAAGATGGTAAAGATGTTTTCAATAGAGTAGTAGTTAAAAAAGTCGTTATTCCGGAAAACGTAATTGAAATCAGAGAAGATGCCTTCTGTATGATGGATACAATCGAATCAATTGAGTTGAATGAAGGTTTGGTCACTATTTCAAAGTATGCTTTTGAAGGATTACAAAACCTCAAAGAAATCAATTTCCCAACAACACTTACAACAATCAAAGCATCAGCTTTTGTTGGATGCACTTCACTTAAGAAACTCGTTATTCCGGAGTCAGTTACTGAAATCGGAGAAATGGCTTTCTTTGGATGCAGAGCTCTTGAAACAATTATAATTCCTGAAAGATTCAAAGACAGTATGGAATTAATCTTCGGAACTGTTCCATCAGGTGCTACAATAACTTATACAACAAGTTCAAACTAAAAAGTAAGCTAATATTTTTACAACCTAGAGACTCAAATTTGTTCTCTAGGTTGTTTTTTTGCTATGTTTTTTTACATTATGATTGAACCTGAAAAAAATTGTTCTTGAAAATTAACCATTTCTTTGATCTCTTCTTTTGAATAGACTTTGTCACTACCGCATACAACAAGTTTGTCTTCTACATCATCTTTTCGATTTATAACAGCTATTACCTTGCCCGTGAATGATTTAATAGGTTCATTTACACCAATCACATATGCGTCTTGGTATTCTCCGTCGAGAGCTTTGAAGTCTTCAATATATCCATAATTTTGGGTATATACAATTCCTTTGTGGACATGACCAATCGGTCTGTCTATGATGACATGAACTTCTTTTCCAATGAGAGAAATAACTCTTTCCGTCATTTCTTTTCTTTTAGTATCATTCATATTGTTTCATTAATCACTGAAAATAGTCCGGCAAGCCGGACTATTTCAATCATACTATTAATTATTCTTCCTCTTCAGCATTCTTCTTTGCTTCTTCGATTATCTTCTGAGCTGCATCGCCCGGTACTTCTTCATATCTTTCATATCTGATTGTATATGTAGCCGCACCACGTGTCATAGCTCTGAGCTGAATTGCAAAGTCAAACATTTCGCTCATCGGAGCTTCAGCTTCAAGGAGCTGTTCACCTTTCTTCTTTGTAGGTGTCATTCCAAGAACTCTGCCACGACGCTTTGTGATTTCACCCATTACGTCTCCGAGCAAGTCGCCTGGAACAAATACGTTAACTTTACCAATTGGTTCAAGAATGATTGGCTTAGCTTGTGGCAATCCTTCTTTATATGCAAGGCTTGCTGCAACCTTAAATGCCATTTCTGAAGAGTCAACCGGGTGGTAAGAACCATCATACAAGTCTGCTTTGAGGTTAACTACAGGATAACCAGCGAGAACGCCCTTCTGCATAGCTTCGAGCAATCCCTTTTCAACTGCTGGATAGAAGTTCTTCGGAACTGAACCACCAACAACGCTCTGAACGAATTCAAGACCTTCTTGTTCGCTGTGAGAGAATCTGATGTGTACGTCACCATACTGGCCGTGTCCACCTGACTGTTTCTTGTATTTACCCTGAACATCTGAGTTGCCCTTGATTGTCTCTTTATATGCAACCTTCGGAGGAACAAGATCAACTGTCAAGCCAAAACGTGTTTTGAGTTTTGAAACAAGAACGCTGAGGTGTGTATCGCCCTGACCGTAAACAATGAGCTGTTTTGTAACTGCATTGTTTTCAAATCCATAAGAAAGATCTTCTTCGAGAAGTCTGATGATTCCCTGAGAAATCTTGTCTTCTTCACCCTTAGCCTTAGCTGCAACAGCCATGCTGTAGAATGATTCAGGATAAACAATCTTCTTAATCGGAAGAGCACCTGGTTTAGCTGACAATGTGTCATTTGTGTTTGTATTTGAAAGCTTAGCTGTCATGCCGATATCACCCATAGCGAGTGTTTCAACTTCTGACTGTGTCTTTCCGCAGATTGTGTAAATGTGTGAGAATTTTTCTGATGAACCTGTTTCAAGATTCTTGAGTTCGTCGGAAGCATTAAGCTTACCTGAAACTACTTTGAAGAATGACATCTTTCCAACGAAAGCGTCTGCAACTGTCTTGAATACGAATACTGTAGCCGGTCCATTCTCTTCAACCTGAACAGGCTTCTCTGTTTCGCCGTCAACAACAACTTCGTGAGCAACCTGCATTGGGTTCGGGAACATATCCTTTACTGTATCTAAAAGTACATCAACACCAACAAGGTTTGTAGCAGATGTTACGAATACAGGAGTGATCTGATTGTTGATGAAACCTCCCTTGAGTGCATCGATGATTTCCTGTCTTGAGATATCTTCGCCACCGAAGTATTTTTCCATGAGTTCGTCGCTTGTACCTGCAACTTCTTCCATGAGTGCTTCGATGTATGATTCAGCTTCTGACATAACGTCAGATGGGATTTCGCCCTTTGTAGACCTTCCGCCGTCGTATGTGTACATAACTTTTTCAACGAGGTCAACTACTGCTTTGCCGCCGTTAGCAGGAACGAAGAAAGGACAAACACTTGTACCGAATTTTTCCTTAAGTTCTTCAAATACCTTATCAAACTTAGTCTCAGGATCATCAATCTTATTAACCACGATTGCCTTCGGAATTCCAGCTTCGGTAACTTTTTCCCAAGCTATTTCAGTTCCGATTTCAACACCTGACTTACCGTCAACAACTATAATGCCTGCGCTAGCAACTTTTAATCCCTGGATTACTTCAGCAATAAAATCGAGGTATCCCGGAGTATCAACGACGTTGATTTTAACGTTGCCTTTAACTACAGGAGCAACAGATGCAGAAATTGAAATCTGGCGTTTTACCTCCTCTGGGTCATAGTCACAAACAGTGTTTCCGTCAACTATTTTACCAAGTCTCTGAGAACCTTTTGTAATATACAGCATAGCCTCGGTCAAAGAGGTCTTTCCTGCTGCACTGTGTCCAATCAAACAAACGTTTCTGATGTTTGATGTTGAAAACTTTTCCATAATATAATTTCTGCTCCTTAGAATTTATTATTTTCGTTTTGTTTTGATAGTAATAAACAAAAACCTAACATGTATATTATATAGATTTAGTCATACATAATCAATAAACACTTTTTATATTTTCTATTCTTTATGTTAGAATTTTGCCTTGTTTTGTTGTTTACTATAGCCAAAATCCCACAAAATCAGTTCAAAAATAATTTACAATTCTCTAATTATTTATCTGTCATGAACTATTGAAAACACATCACCAATAATATATACTATCCCTTGTAAAAATCCTTGTTAGAAAAGAGATTGATTATGTTCGATAAAGACACAATAATCACTGAAGTTCTTGAAGTCGATCCTGATTGTGCCATCTTCTTTTATGAAATAGGAATGCATTGCCTGAGCTGCCCTATGTCAGCCGGTGAAACAATAGAAGAAGCCTGTGCAGTTCACGGCGTTGACTGTGATGATCTTCTTGAAAGACTCAACAAATTCGTTGAGGATAAAAAAGAAAACAAATAATTTGGCAGGACTTCCGCGATTTCGTGGGAGTCTTTTTGTCATGGGAGATATATGATTGTATTGACTCCGAGGCTCTATTCGGTCGCCTCATTTGTATCAGGTGAACGGCTTATAGATGTGGGAACAGATCACGCCTATTTGCCTGTGTACCTTTTGAATTCCGAAAAAATAAAATACGCATGGGCTACAGACATAAATAAGGGGCCATTGAAAAAAGCAGGCGATACCATTAGTCAGAACGGATGCTCGGACAATTGCAAGACTATCCTGACTGACGGACTTAATGGGCTTGATGAACTTGACTGCACAGACATTTCAATTGCAGGTATGGGAGGAATCCTCATAACAGAAATAATTGAAAAATCCGAGCTAGCAAAAAAGTCTAATCTCATTCTTCAGCCCATGACTCATCCTCATTTGTTGAGAAAATATTTGTATGATCATGGTTACTCAATAATTGATGAGGATCTTGCAAAAGAAGATAGAAGGATATACCAAATAATAAAGGCAAAATATACAGGCATATCCGAAAAATACAGTGAATATGAACTCTATCTCGGAAAGAAAAACATAGAAAACAAAAAACCAGAATTATTCAAGCTTTTCTGCGAAAAGGTGCACAAAGAACTCGACATCAAGTTCAAGGGTACAAAAGACCCGAATTTTGGAGAAATACTAAAGGAAATCGAAAGGATTATTTCACAATTATGACAACCTACAGAGATATTTATTCATTCATCAGCGAAAAATTTCCAAGAACACTTTCAAGTTCATGGGACAATGACGGACTGATGGTTTGTCCGAACATAGATAAAGAGGCAAAAAAGGTTTTGATTTCTCTTGATGTCACAGCTAAAGTTGCAGAATATGCAAAAGAAAATGGTTTTGATCTCATTTTGTCACATCACCCTCTTGTTTTTAAGCCCATAAGACAATTGTCATGTGAAAGTCCAAATTCCAAAATTGCAACAAATTTGTTTGCCAGCGGGATTTCAGTTATGAGTTTCCACACAAGATTTGATGCAGGTGAAGGCGGAATGAACGATGTCTTGTCAGCTAAACTCGGACTTAAAGTAGTTGGCAAATTCGGGGAAGATGGAGATGATTTGGGAAGAATTTGCGAGTTAGATAAAACAATTCCTTTTTCATCACTTTGCAATTTGGTTAAAGATAAACTCGGTACCCCTAATCTTTTTGCAGTTCCATGGAAAAAAGAGATAAAGAAAGTGGCCATTCTCGGTGGAGGCGGAGGCAGTTATATTGAAAGCGCTGCAAAAGCCGGAGCTGATGCCTTAATTACAGGCAGTGTAAGCTATAACGCCCTGCTCGACGCAGATCAAATCGGCATATCTGTTATAGCGGCCGGACACTACTACACAGAAGAAGTGTTTTGCGATGCAATGAAAGAATTGCTTCAAGCTCATTTTTCAGACATAAAAATTGAGATATCTCCTGTCGGTTGTGAAGTAATATACATTTAACAACATTTGAGCAAATTGGGTCATTTAAAGAGATTTTAAGAGATTTAAAGAGATATTCGGGTTGTATTTTCAATCAACATTTATTAGTTTGCATTAATTTGAATTATTTTGAATTTTTGCTTAAATATATATTGCATTTTATATATATGCATGATATAATCACGCTTGTGAATTTACGAAGTAATTTCGTATGGGTCGGAAAATATAGTTATTTTTTGATTTTTTGGGTTCACGGCATCACAAATGCACGGAAATTCCGTGCATTTTTTTGTATTTGATATTTTTTATTCAGGAGGCACAATAATTGGATACAAATAACACAATTATTGAACTAAAAGGGATTTCCAAATCATATAACGGAATGAAAGTTTTGGATAAGCTTAATCTTACAATTCACGACAAGGAATTTGTAACACTTTTAGGACCTTCAGGATGTGGAAAAACCACAATTCTGAGAATAATAGGCGGCTTTGTTGAACAGGATGAAGGCGATGTGTTTTTCATGGGTAAAAACATAAACGACCTCCCACCTCACAAAAGACAACTGAATACTGTATTCCAGAAATATGCTCTCTTCACACATTTAGATGTATATGAGAATGTGGCATTTGGTTTGAGACTTAAAAAGACTCCGGAAAAAGAAATAGCAAAAAAAGTCAAAGAGATGCTTGAACTTGTTAACTTAAAAGGTTATGAATCAAGACGCGTTGATGTTTTGTCAGGCGGTCAGCAGCAAAGAGTTGCGATAGCAAGAGCACTTGCTAACAATCCTAAAGTGCTGCTTTTGGATGAGCCGCTGGGCGCTCTGGACTTAAAACTCAGAAAAGGAATGCAGGTAGAACTCAAAAAAATACAGCAATCTTTGGGAATTACATTCATTTATGTCACTCATGATCAGGAAGAAGCTCTTACAATGAGCGATACTATAGTCGTAATGGAAAATGGTAAAATCCATCAGATGGGTACTCCAACGGATATCTATAACGAACCTATTGATGCATTTACTGCTGACTTTATAGGCGAGAGCAACATCGTTCCCGGAATCATGCATAAAGACTATTTGGTTGAATTCTCCGGAAAATGCTATGAATGTTTGGACAAGGGATTTGAACAAGACGAAGAAGTCGATGTAGTAATCAGACCTGAAGATATCAAACTTGTTGAGCCAAATGAAAAAATGATCACAGGCATAGTTGAAACAGTAGTGTTCAAAGGAATGCATTACGAGATGAGAATCAGATGCGGCGAAAAACTCTGGAAAGCTCAAGACACAATATTTGAGCCTGTCGGGAAAGAAGTCGGAATCCATTTGACCCCAAATGATATTCACGTAATGAAAAAGAGCGATTTTGTTCCGAATAATTCTAAAGAAGTAGTTACACCAAACCCTGAAAATGAAGGGAGTAACGAAAATTGATTAACCTAAAAGCAAAATGGGCCGCAGGTCCTTACATTGTCTGGATGATATTGTTCACCATCATCCCGATGCTTATGATTCTATACTATGCATTTACAGACAATAATGGTGCTTTTACATTTGAAAACATGGTCAGTGCCTGGGACTACGTTCCAACTTTGATCAGAAGTATATGGCTTGCCTTGATAGCAACAGTCATTTGCCTCATAATGGCATTCCCTTTTGCTTATTCAATTTCAAGAAAGCCTATGTCAAAACAAAAAATGTTTGTAATGCTGGTTATGCTCCCGATGTGGATGAACTTCCTGTTGAGAACTCACGCATTGGCTCAATTGTTTGAAGACAACGGAATTATAAACACTGTTCTGCAGTCAATCGGTATAGGAAGAATCCAGATGATGGGTACTGAGTTTGCAGTAGTTGTCGGTATGGTATATAACTTCCTGCCGTTCATGATTCTTCCGTTATATTCAATCATGACAAAGATTGATCAGTCTCTTGTTGAGTCAGCTCACGATTTGGGCGCAAATAATATTCAGGTTTTGTTTAAAATCTTGATACCGCTCAGTGTTCCGGGTATTGTATCAGGAATCACTATGGTATTTGTGCCTGCGGTAAGTACATTTGTCATAAGCAAATTCTTAGGCGGAACTGACTTCTATTTGATAGGCGACGCAATCGAAGCACAAATTTTGGGTAATTCTTATAACCTTCATACGGGTTCTGCTACTTCCCTGATTTTGATGGTTATAGTCATTATTACCATGCTTATCTTCTCTAGAATCGATACTGAAGAAGTGGAGGAGACACTTGCATGAGTAAAAACACTAAGTTCTTCACCACTATATACAACATCTTCATAATGATGTTCTTCTATTCGCCTATTGCTCTTGTAATGGTGTATTCGTTCAACAGCAGCAAAGGATTTGAATGGACCGGATTTACTACAAACTGGTATGTTGAGTTGTTCAATGATGAACTCATCATGTCTTCACTTTTAAACACTTTATTGCTTGCCGCAATAGCTTCAGTATTCTCAACAATATTGGGAACACTTGCTGCTCTTGGTGTTTACTCATTAAAAAGCAAAAAGCTCAAAACAACCATAAAAACAGTTACAAACATCCCATTGTTAAGCCCTGAAATAGTTACAGGTGTATCGCTCATGTTGTTGTTCACAGCAGCAAGAATCTCAACCGGTTGGGTTTCACTTATCATTGCACATATCTCATTCTGCGTACCTAGTGTATTCCTTTCAATACTGCCTAAACTCAGACAAATTAACAGAGATATGTACTCAGCTGCCCTTGATTTGGGATGCAATACAAGGCAGGCTTTCACAAAGGTTATAATTCCGGAAATACTTCCGGGAATATTGACCGGATTCCTCATGGCTCTGACATATTCAATAGATGACTTTATAATAAGTTACTTTACAGCAGGAAATCTTCAAACATTGTCTATAACAATATATTCAATGACAAGAAGAAGAATTTCACCGAAGATTAACGCATTGTCAACTTTGATGTTCTTGCTTGTCTTCATAATTCTTCTCATTTCCAATGTATATGCAATTAGAAAAGAAAGAGCAAAAGAAATAAAAATATCTCAAAATTTAAAAAACAGTATATAGGAGGCTTTGAATAGAATTGAAAAGAATTGTTTCTATAGCAATTGCTGCTTTGGTTTTGTTCAGTTGTGTTTTTTCATTTAACATCTTCGCAGCTGAAGTGGGGGAAGAATTTGATTTAAGTCAATTCGATCAGGACTATTATTCTAAATTAAAGGGCAAGAATATTACACTTTATGTTTACAACTGGGGTGAATATATATCTGATGGTTCAGAAGATTCTCTCGATGTAATAAAAGTGTTCGAAGAATTGACAGGAATTAAAGTTGATTACACAACATTTGACTCAAATGAGAACATGTATTCAAAGATTAAATCTGAATCAGCTTATTATGACATAGTTATTCCTTCAGATTACATGATTTCAAGACTTATAAAAGAAGGAAAACTTGCCAAACTCAACTATGACAATATTCCTAATGCTCAATACATTGATGACAGATTCACAGGCGATAATTGTGAATATGACCCAGACAATTTATACAGTGTTCCTTACACATGGGGCACACTAGGAATTATTTACAACACTAAATTCGTTGACGAAGAAGATGTTGGAAGTTGGGATTTGCTCTGGAACGAGAAATATAAAGGCAAGATTTTGATGATAGATAACTCCAGAGATGCATTTGCAATCGCAGAAAAACTTTTGGGTTACTCTATGAACACGGAAAATCCGGATGAGATAGCAGCATCGGCTAAAAAACTGGAAGAACAGAAACCTCTTCTTCAGGCATATGTTATGGACCAGGTGTTTAATAAGATGGAAGAAGAAAATGCATGGATTGCTCCATATTATGTTGGCGACTATCTCACAATGTATGAAAAAAATGAAAACCTTGAGTTCTGTTTCCCAGAAGAGGGAACGAATCTCTTCACTGATGCTTTGTGCGTTCTGGAAAGATCCAAGAACAAAGAAGCAGCTGAAATGTTCATCAACTTTATGTGCGAACCTGTAATATCTGCAGAGAACCTCTCTTTCATCGGTTATTCAACTCCTATGACTGCAGCAAGGGAACTGATGGATGAAGAAGTTGCAAATGATCCAAATGCATATCCTTCAGCAGATATTCTCGCAAACACACAAACATATATAAAGCTTTCTGACGAAGCTAACCAATTACTCGATGACTACTGGATAAAGAATATACGTGTCAACTCTTTGAACGTAACATTCTGGATTGTTGTAGCGGTAGTAGCTGTAGCTATTGTTGTTGTAGTATTTGTTGCAATTAACGCTAAAAAGAAAAAGATGGCTGCTAGAAACGAAGTAGAGTAATTATTTAACAGAACTAAATAATAAATCAGCCTCGCACATCGGTTAAGTTGTGCGAGGCATTTGTTTGTCACTCAGTATTATTTTTTCTTTTTGAAAATAGCTTTGAGTATGAGCACTATCACTCCCAATACTACAACTCCAGCACCGGCGGTTATTGCGATGTAAACCACATCTCCTGATTTTAATTTTTCAATATAATCATCAATAAATCCGCTGAATCCATCTTTTGTTGTAACTGTGTCTTTTGATGTTGTTACTTTTTCTGTTGATGTCTCATCTTCTTTTGTTGTGGTGATAACATCTGTCTCGTCGTTTGATTCTGTAATTACATCTGTTTCAGTTTCAACTTTACCTTCAGAAGTTGTTTGTTCTGTTTCATCATTTGTTGTAACAACTTCTGTTGTCTCAGTAGTATCTTTTTCAGAAGTTGCTGTCGTTTCAACTGGAACTGTCTCTACTGTGCCTATATATTCAGTTGTTTCTTCTGTAGTAGTCTCAATTGGAGTAGATTCAGTTGTTTCTTTTGTTGTTGTTTCTGTAGTAACTTCTTCGGTAGTAGTTTCTGTTGTAGATTCAACTGTTGTTACTTCTGTAGTAATTTCAGTGGTCGTTTCACTTGTTGTTACTTCAGTGGTCGTTTCACTTGTTGATTCAGTTGTTATCTCAGTAGTAGACTCAGAACTTGTTGTCTCAGTTGTACTCTCTTCTGTAGTCACATTTTGAATCATTGTTGCGGTAAATGTTGCAGTATATGATGCATTCTTTGATACTGTTTCAATATTCGGTGACCAACCTTTGAATTTGTACTCATATTTAGAATCGTTCGGTCTTGTTGGAGTTGTTCCTGAATAAACCGGAGTAGATCCATATTCAAGAGTATCTACTTTTAAAACAGTTCCATCGAAGTTTTTCCATGTAATTGTATATTGGTTCTTTGTGGCAGAAAAGACTGCTTCATATGTAGCATTACCCGTGACAGATGAAATACTTGGCGTCCATCCGGTAAAAGTATATGTATATTCAGCTGTACTTGGTCTAGTTGGAGTAGCGCCTGTGTACACAGGAGTATCGCCATAATTCAGATTTGTATCTGTCTTTAAAATGTTGCCGTTATAATTCTTCCATGTAACTGTAAATTTAACAGCCGATTGAGTAAATTGAGCTGTATACGAAACATCTCCTGTTACAGAAGAAATACTTGGAGACCATCCTGAGAACTGATAACTATATTGTGTATCAGATGGTTTAGTTGGGGTTGCTCCGGAGTAACTAGGTGTTTTTCCATATTCAACTTGTTCAGTTTTTATTGTCGAACCATCATAGTTCTTCCATGTTACTGTGTACTTATTTTTGGTTTGTGTGAATGTTGCCTTATATGTCACATCTCCTGTCACGCTTGAAACAGTCGGTGTCCAACCGGCAAATGTATATGAGTATTCTGCAGTACCTGCTTTTGTAGGTGTTGAACCATTATATGTAGGTGTTGAACCGAATGCGACATTTTCATCCGTTTCTAGCACAGTATTGTCATCATTTACCCATTTAACAGTATACTTTGAACTGGGTAAAGGAATATCTGTTTTGTATATTGATACGTGCAAAGGCTCTGCTGCCAAATCATAATTGAAATCAACAAGAGATACATATGTTCCATCAAACAGAACTGCATATATGTAAATCTGATCTGTACTGAACACCAGAGTTGATTTGTCATTTAAATGGTCGTACAAATAAACTTGACGAGGTGTTGAATAGTAAATAACATCGCCCATTGAGATTACATCGCCAAAGTAATCCACATAATACTTGGGATTTGCCACAGCTGAAGAAGGCCATTTTTGATTTGAAATAGTAAACTTTGTTTCATATGTGTTATTGTTCAAATTGTATTTGTTGAAGTTTCCTGCCAAATCAAATCCATATGCTGTGTTATTCTCAAACATAGCAAATCCGGATCCAAACCCATTTACCCAAAAATAATTGTTATATTTTGTATCTGTGCACGCATATTTTTGAATAGCATCTGATACAGGAGGCAGATTAAAATAATCACCATGTATTTTGTAGCTGGTGGTATCATTTGTAAGCAAAATATATCCTTTTGCGTTTGGGTGATCATTCCAGGTAACATCTATGTGATACCATTGTCCATTTATTTTGACAATATTCCAAACATGAAATATTTGTTTTGATGAAGAAAAACTACATTCTATGCCAAGCTTATCCATAACTGCTTTAAAAAGTTTTGTATATCCTTGACAAGTTCCTGACTTGTAGTGAATCATTGAAAACAAATCGTTGCTTTCGTTTTCAGTGTTTACATATTTATGGTCATACTCATATACATCACAAATGTAGTCATTTACCCATAATACTTTTTGCAAATCACTCCAATTTGAATCAATTCTAAGGCAAATATTATCTATCTCACTTTCTATTTCAGCAAGCATTGTTGCGTAGTCTGAGAAATTATACCTTTGATTCAATCCTATTGAATACAAAGTGGTTCCAATCGAAGATTTACTATATCCTGTTGTATACATGAATGAGTATTTGGGATTATCATATAAGAAAGACGAAAACAAATTGTCACCATCACTTAAAGAGCAGTTCAAATCATATAAAGATACAGTTGTCTGTCCGTTCTCAAGTGCTGTTTTAAACCTTTCCATTGCCTGTGATTCAACTTCTCTAGAAACCGACATTGTATAAGTGGAGTTATATGGATCCGTTGAATCTAATGCGGTTATCGTAAATATTGTTGCAATTATCAGCAACAACGCAATAACAATTACAGATAACAGCTTAATTGTTTTTTTCATTTTTTCACCTCCACCTATTTATTTAAATACAATTTGTCACAATCAATGACATTGTATGCATCAAG
This sequence comes from Clostridiales bacterium, assembly GCA_016282315.1. GTDB lineage: Bacteria > Bacillota > Clostridia > Oscillospirales > CAG-272 > CAG-841. The sequence continues at coordinate 30,499 of JAEEKG010000011.1, forward strand.
ACTTCCTTCATGAGTTTCGATGCGCTTTTCACATCCGCATGTTTTGCATCTGATAACTATATTGTCTGAATATCTGTCTACTACAAATCTTCTGTCTTCTTTTTTGCAATTGCAAATAATCTTGCCTTCTAAAGCTAATTCTTTTAGAGCTAAAACCACTCCATCAGCAAGAACAGAATCTCCGTTCTCGGGATAATCGTTATCTGAATAGTCCTGTTCATTTCCTGCTTGAGCCCATTCATCAATATACTCTTCAGATTCTTCAACAGCCTTGTATACTTCCCCGGGACTCCCTATGAAAAGAATATCAAAGCCAGTTACATCACAAGACATTACAAGACTTTCATTTTTAAAAATTGTTGACTGATTTACGTTATATTGATGGTTCATTCCACAAAAACGGCATTTTAGCGTAAATCTCAATTTATTGTCACCTGTGTTAACTATGTCTAGCTTATTACCGCAGTCGCATTTTATTACTTTTTTCTCACCCGGTATAAAGAATACACCCTTAACACTTTTTACTATAGAACCGCAATTGGCACATCTGAATGCAACCATGCTCTGTTTATTATATAAAATCAAACATTGCCTCCTGACTTGTATCTCTCATAGTAAAACAAGTACTGCTGAGCTATACCACCATAGTTTCCAATATTCTTAAGATCAATTCCGCTTGAATAGTATTTTTCAAGCACTCTTTTAATCCAAACATCAATTGGAAAGCTCTCTGTTCTGTGAAAACCAAACAGAAGAACACAGGAAGCTACTTTAGGTCCGACTCCTTTAATCGTCATGAGGTCTTCCATTGCTTTTTCTGTTTCTTCTTTGCTTATTCTGTCTAAATCTATTTTACCACTGTTCACTTTTTCAGCACAATCATATATGTACTTATCCCTGAAACCTGTTCCACAGGCAAATATATTTTCTTCTCCTGCTTTTACAAGTGATTCTGCAGTGGGAAAAGCGTAATATGTATTTCCGTCCTGAACGAATGGTTCACCAAACTTTTCGCACATTCTGCATATAATCTTTTTGATTCTTCCGATGTTATTGTTTTGAGACACGATGAAAGAAACAAGCGTTTCCCATTTGTCCTGCCTAAGAATTCTTATTCCGTCCGCAACTTTTTCAGCTGAATAAATAGTGTCGTTGTATACTCCGAAATGAGATTCAATGTCTTTATTGATTTCGCCATAATCTTCATCAAGACCAAGATATGGAATAAGTTGTTCTTTGACTTCTTCATCATTCATTCCGGTAATTATTAACTTGCCATCACATTTTTTTATTGTGATGTATCTCTTATTAACGACGCCACAAACGGTGCCATCTGAAAGAATATCAAACCTGAAACATTGTCCGCAATCAAATGTTTTTTGAGGATCAAAATGCTCCGGACAATCAATAATTACGCTGTTCAAAATCCATCTCCAAATCTGTTTTTCGGTTAAAGTTTATCATTGAAACACCAATATGTCAAATATTAATAATAATTATCACACGTATATTAATATGTTTGTATTGTTGCTGATGGGGTGGTATAATAACTCGTGTATTTTAGAGCGTTTGGAGGATTTTTATGGAACTAAAAGTAATGACATATAACATCGCGGGAGGAAGAGACTACAACATAACACCAAAAGCTATGTACAGTCCACAAGCTGTAATTGATGTAATTAAAGGTGAAGGACCTATTCTCTGCGGTCTTAACGAAGTTGATTGCGGTCTTCCCAGATCAAATTGTGATGATTTGGCTCATGTAATCGGACAGGGAGTCGGATTTGAAGATTTCTTTGCAAAAGCTGTACATTGGCATCCCGGTGATTACGGCAATGGCCTTGTTTCAAAATATCACATTTTGAGAAAAGAAGTAATTCCGATAGAAGATCCTCTTGACAGAAGAGAAAAGAATTATTATGAGCCTAGATGCGTATTGAAAGCTGTAGTAGATTTTCCCGGAATGCCTACCGATGTATATGTAACACATTTTGGTCTTCCAAGATCTGAGCAGACATCAGCATTGGCAACATTGCTAAACATTCTTAAAGACGAAACAAATCCTGTTATTTTAATGGGTGACTTGAATATAAAACCAAATGATCCATATATCGGTGCACTAAAGTCAATTCTTCACGACACATTTGATGAGTGTGAAAACCAAAGCGACTATTCTTACCCATCGGATTTAAAAACAATTCCATGCAGCGATCCCAATGGAGTCAAAATAGACTATATATTCGTCAACGATGCATTCAAGGTCAAGAATTCTTACGTTAAACACGTTAAGGCATCTGACCACTGCCCATATATAGCAACACTTGAGTACTGATATAATGGCTGAAACGATATATACAATTCCCGTCAACGAATCGTTTTCCGCTGCCCCTGAACACAATCCGGCTGAATGCCCTTTCTGTTTAATGAAAAAGGCGTTGAATAATAATGAGATTGAAAGAATTCTGGGCGCAGCAATGATGGAACCTGATGTCAGGATTGAGACGAACAAATTGGGTTTTTGCAAAAACCACTTAAATGAGATGGCAAGCAAAGATAAAAAACTTCCGTTTGCACTCATTTTGGAAAGTCATTTAGCTGAGAAGAAAAAAGAAATATTTGATTCATCAAAATTGTTTGATTCTCAAGGAAACAAACAGGAAAAGAAATTGTCTTCTTTAAGAGAATCGTGCTATGTATGCACTAGAATTGAATACAGCTTTTCAAAAATGGTATCCAATATGTTCTGGCTTTGGGAAACTGATGATGAATTCAAAGTCAAATTCCAAAATCAAAAATATTTCTGCCTACCACATTATGAGATGATAATAAAGAGCGGAAGAGAGCAATTGAATAAAAAATCTTTCTCCGAATTCTATAAACAAGCGGAAACTATTGAAAAGAAATATATAGAAGAACTTGGAAATGATGTCAGCTGGTTCTGCAAAAAGTTTGATTACAGATATGATTCAGAGCCATGGTATAATGCTAAAGACAGTGTCAGCAGGTCAGTTACTTTCCTATCTGGCGGTATAAATGATAAAAGTAAAGATTTCAAAATTTAGGAGATATAAGCAATGAAAAAATTCAGAAGAATCGGAATACTTACATCAGGAGGCGATGCTCCTGGTATGAACGCATGTTACAGAGCAGCAGCAAGATGCTGTCTTGCCCGTGGCATTGAAGTTTACGGAATAAAAGAAGGTTACAAAGGTTTGATTGAAGACAACATGAAACTTGTCACATCTACAATTGATGTAAACAACCTTATTAACAGAAGCGGAACTGTTCTCTATACAGCAAGATGTGATGAATTCAGAACAGAAGAAGGAATGCAGAAAGCAATCGCAGTTTGTAAAAAGAACCAAATTGACGGCATTGTAGCAATAGGCGGTGACGGCACTTTCAGAGGAGCAACAGACCTTTCTGAAAGAGGTATTCCGACAATTGGAATTCCGGGAACAATAGACAACGACATTCCTGCTTCAGATTATACAATCGGTTTTGATACAGCAGTAAATACCGTTATTTCAATGGTCGACAGACTTCGTGACACTTGCGAATCACATGCTAGATGTGATGTAGTTGAAGTAATGGGACACTGGTCGGGAAACATAGCTATTTATTCAGGAATTGCTACAGGTGCAATTGCTACAGCAATTAAGGAACTTCCTTTTGATGAAGCAAAGGCAATGGAAGATATAAAGAGAGCAAGAGCTGCAGGCAAGAGATCATTTATCGTAATTGTATCTGAAGGTCTTAAAGGATTTGCTGAACCACTCGCACAGAGAATTCAGGAACAAACAGGCGTTGAGACCAAATTCTGCAGACTGGCTCATGTACAAAGAGGCGGTACACCTACACTCAGAGATAGAGTAATGGCAACAAGAATGGGTGTTGAAGCAGTTGATCAGCTCCTCCTTGGAAAATCCAATGTTGTTGTTTGCGAACTGGATGGAAAAATCACAACTTGCGGAATTGAACTCGCTCTTAAAGTTGATAGATATTTCAAAGATAAATGTACTCCAGAAGAAATCGCTGCTTTCACTCCTCCGGAGAGAGATTGGATTGAAGCAAGAAGCAAATATGTAAAAGACACAATGAAGATGCTTTATACAATTGCAAATGAGGTAAAAGCTTAAGTTTAGATAAAAATAATCGGGAAGAGATGTTTTTTGCGTCTCTTCCCTTTTTTCTATTTATTCTTTTTTGTCTGGGGCAATGTAAAGTCTTTATTCTCACCCGGAACTCTTTCTCTGCCTGTGATTAAGTAATAAATTGAAACACCGAAATATTCACTCATTCTGACTAATAAATCAAGAGAAGGCTCTCTTATTCCTCTTTCATAATGTGAAAGAGATGCTCTTGAAATATTGAGATCGAAAGCAACTTTTTGCTGGTTATATTTTCTGCTTCTTCTAATTTCACTGAGTCCTTTCATGCTCACCTCACAATACTGAAAGATATTGTTCCATAACTGATGGCAATACTTTTTTTATGTCATATTTTTCTGACATCTCATATGCTTTTTCGGACAACTTTTTTCTCAGATTGACATCATAATATATTTCATTCATTTTGTCTGCAAATTCTATATAGCTATCTTTAGAGCAAACAAGACCATTGATGTTGTCTTGTATTAAGTCAATATTGCCCTTTGCTTTACTTACAACAATGGGAAGAGAAAATCTCATCGCTTCCATGACATTGAACGGAAGTCCTTCACTTTTGCTTGATGAAACAGCCCCGTCACATGCCCTATAAAGGCTATATATATTAGAAACAAATCCCGGAAATTTTATTCTGTCTCTCACACTTAGATTTTCAGCTAGAGTTTGGCAGTCATGGACCGTTTCGCCTTTTCCGGCTAAAATGAGATATATGTTTTTATCTGTCTTTTGCATTGCTTTCATCAAGGTTGCCTGATTTTTTCTCTTTGAAAACTCAGCTGAATATATAAATACAAATGCATCTTTAGGTATATTCAGTTCTTCTCTTATTTTTTCTCTTTGTGAACTGTCTGTTGCATCTATTTTATCTATATCCAGTCCCATTCCGTCTATATATCCGACTTTTTTTCCCAAATTGTTCTTTACTGCAAAATTGTAGTCCCAATCATTCATGGTAAGCAGAAGATCGGTTCTTTTAGCCATGGATTTTTCAGCTGAATAGTAAACGGATTTTTTTAGAGAATTTGTTTTGTCATCAAAGAGATATCCATGCATAACATCAACTACTTTTGGTCTTGGATTCATGCCGCCAAGAGCAACTCTCGTAAAGAATGCAGCTAGCGTAGTATGAGTTATGATGAGGTCATATTGGTTTTGTCGAATAATCTTTTCAAGCTCAGTCTCAGCATTAAAGTTTTTTAATGAAGATATCTTTTTTTCAAAAGTAACCTGAAATAAATTGTCGGCAAATGGGATTTTTCTCATTTCTCCGCCGCATGCAACATCTACGACAAAGCCCCTGTCTTTGAATTCTTTCAAGTAGGGGATGTGGAAGGAACAAATATGTCCGAAAGTAGATGCTGTGAACAATACTCTTTTTTGCATATTACTCTTCTTTGTTTATGAATTTGCCGCCAAACAGTGTTATGAACATTATTTTTATATCAAATAAAACACTCCAATGTTCAGCGTAATAAATGTCGTGCTCGATTCTGTCTTTGATTGATGTGTCTCCTCTGAGACCGCAGATTTGTGCCCAGCCCGTCATTCCTGGTCTTATTTGGTGTCTTACCATATACAAAGGTATTTCGTCTTTGAACTGATCAACATAATATGGTATTTCAGGTCTTGGGCCTACAATGCTCATGTTTCCAACAAAGACATTGAACAATTGAGGAAGTTCATCTAGAGAAGTTTTTCTCAAAAATGAACCGAATTTTGTTCTTCTGCTGTCGGTCTTTCCGCTCCACGCAGTGTCCTGCTTGTCATTTACTACCATTGAGCGGAATTTGAGCATTTTAAATGTCTTTTTATTCTTTCCTACACGTTCTTGCTTAAAGAGCACAGGACCCTTTGAAGATAATTTAACGCCTATGGCACATATAAGCATTACAGGAGAAGATATTATGATAAAAATGAATGACAACAAAATGTCAAAAAATCTTTTTATCAGAGCATTTCCCAAATTGTCCAGTGGAATTGCTCTTACATTAATCAAAGGTAAGCCATTCCAGTC
>JAEEKG010000087.1 GCA_016282315.1 Clostridiales bacterium
ATATACAGGGACTTTGACACATATAACATTTGAGCGGTTTCTCATGTTACAGAGACCTTTCTCATAGCCTACTCAACCACTTTAATCACTTCGCATGGCTTTTATCCCATGCTCGGCGATTCAATCACCGAGTAGTTGACCATTATACTACATTCCTACTACAGTTGACAACAATGTTCTCACTATATTCTCGGATATATTATCCATACAACACAGTGAATACCAAGCTTCATTTGCAGTTCCTTCGTATGCTTTCCATGTTATCACGGTTGCTATAACAGAACCATTTTCTCCATATTGGTTAACCATATAAAAAATATCGGATAAAAATGAACTGGTTTTGTTCTCAATATTGAACAAGTAGAAATTTACCACCGTTCCATCAACAGAACAGAGTTCTTTAAAATCTTTTACTTCCTTTGAACCTTTGAAAGTATATTCTACTCCCTCATAGTCAAAAGTGATCATACCAATTTTTTTGTCATCAACAAAATCAACATAATACTTTGGATTTTTAGCAACATTTGTCACTCTGATTCCCATATCCAATTTTGACATAAGTAAGTTGGCATTTTCAACAACAATTCTACCTTGTTCATCATAAACATCTTCTGTTTCAGTAGTTGATTCAGTTTTTTCTTCAGTGGTCTCAAGTGTTGTACTTACCGTAGTTTCTTCCTTTTTACTTGAAGCACATGATACTATCAAAAGGACGAAAACAAACACCATAAAAAGAGATAATACTTTTTTCACAAAAGCCTCCAATCAGTCAACATTGCCTGTAGCGACCACATCAGCTTCTCCAAACAAAGACGGATAAACAACTGTTCCTGTTTTGATAGGAGCAGATACGCTTACCTTGGACAACAATTTCATCGCTTCAAACAATTTTTCCTTTGAAATAGGACCATTTGTCTTAACAGGCACATATTTACCTTCTCTATTATCAACCCTCAGTGTTGTCGTTAGAGTTCTGGTTGGATGAGTTAATTCTTCATTAGCATATTTTTCGCCTCTAGGACATGTGTTTCCTGTCACACTCAATCCATTTTCAGTCATAGTAGCAGATAACATACAACCCATTGGGCAATTGATACAAATTAATTCTTTTGTTTCACCAATTTTCATACCAACACCTCCACTCATTCAACACTAATAGATATTCTATCGGAATCATTCAGCATGCTTCCTTTTATCTTAACTGTTTCCATCTCGCCTGGTGCAACTTTTCTCTTCTTAATTCTCATTAATTCTTTATCACCATTTCTTACGACAAGATTAACATCTTTCATAACAGCACCGACTCTGAAATACACTTTTACATCTTCCTGATTCTCACAAACGTCGATTCTCTGAGGAACAGTATATCTCACAGCTCCTTGCTTTTCCACATAAATCTTCTTAATTGTCTCTTTGTCTTTACATCCATTTTGAACATATTTAGCAGCAGCATTTCCAGCTATTGCTGACTCTTCTGAGACATAATCAACAAGATCATGTACATGCAAAACGTTTCCGCATGCATATATGCCTTCTTTTTCGGTTTCTCTGTCCTGATTAACTACAGCTCCCTTTGTAACATTGTCTAAAGCAATACCTGCTCCTTTTGTAAGTTCATTTTCAGGTATCAATCCACATGACAAGAGAATTGTATCACATTCGACATATTCGCTTTCTTCTGGAATAACTCTGAGTCTTTCATCAACTTTTGCAATTGTAACACCTTCAACTCTATCTTTTCCGTGAATTTGAGCAATTGTGTGACTGAGTTTAAGAGGAATATTAAAATCGTTAAGGCATTGTACAATATTTCTGTTCAAGCCTCCTGAATATGGCATCAGTTCGCACACCACTTTAACATTTGCACCCTCCAGCGTCATTCTTCTGGCCATAATCAGACCAATGTCACCGGAACCGAGAATAACAACATTCTTGCCGGGCATTTCACCCTTAATATTTATAAACCTTTGGGCTGTTCCAGCAGTATAAATACCTGCAGGTCTGTCTCCCGGAATGTTTAACTGACCACGGCTTCTCTCCCTACACCCCATACAAAGAATTACCGCTTTTGCCTCTATGGTAAATATGCCATTTTCTGAATTCATTGCTGAAACTATTTTTGTTCCATCAGTTCCGTCTTCAACAGAAAGCACCATTGTCTTAACCAAGTAATCAATGTTTCTCTCCAAAACCATAGATTTATATCTATCTGCATACTCAGGTCCAGTAAGTTCTTCTCCGAACCTGTGAAGACCAAATCCATTGTGGATGCACTGTTTTAGAATTCCACCTAAATCTTCATCTCTCTCAATTATGAGTATATCTTTCGTACCAGCATCATACGCTGCAACAGCTGCTGCACATCCGGCTGGTCCGCCACCAATTACAACTATATCTCTTTTTAACATATCGCTACTCACTTTCTGTCTCCAACAAGAAGTTCGGAACCTTTTCCGAATTTTGTCACTTTTGTTTCTTCTATACCAAGCTCTTTTGCTATTAAACCTGTTGTAAAAGGAGTACAGAAACCTGCTTGGCATCTGCCCATTCCTGCTCTTGTTCTTCTCTTTACAGCATCAAGAGTTGTAGCTTTTGGATTTTGTCTGATTGCGGCCAGAATCTCTCCTTCTGTGACATTTTCACAACGGCAAATGATTCTTCCGTAAGCTGGTTCTTTCTTAATCCACTCATTCTTTTCTTCATTTGACAAATGTCTGAAGTGAGAGCAGGATACTCTCTTTGGATTGAATTTGTCATTAACATCAAGTTTTAAGCCTGCATTTTTAAGCAACTCAACTATGTAAACTGCAATTGCAGGAGAAGCTGACAAACCGGGTGAATCAATTCCGACTGCATGGACAGTTCTGTTGGACTTTTCAGATAATTCGATAACAAAATCTTCAGATTCATCACAAGATGCTCTAAGACCTGAAAAACTTGTTATTACATCTCTGAAATCTACCTTTGGAACAGATAATGCTGCTGTTGACTTTATTGTATCCAATCCCTTAAGTGTTGTTGACTTATCACCTTTTTCACATTTTTCCGATGTTGGACCAGTAAGAAGATTTCCATCTACTGTCGGTGTTACGAGAATACCCTTTCCGGCCTTTGTAGGGGTCTGGAATATTGTTCTGTCTACCATCTTGCCGTCTGCTTTGTCAAGGAGCATGTATTCGCCTTTTTTAGCTGTCAAATGCCACTTATTGTCACCAAGCAACATAGCTATAGCATCTGATCCCAACCCGGCAGCATTTACTATGTATCTGCTTTCTACTTTTTCGCCGTTGGAACTGGTCAAAACATACTTTTCGCCTTTATCTTCAATTCCAGTTACTTTGAAATTCAATTTTAAATCAGCACCATTGTCCATCGCATTGCCAGTAGCTGCAACAGCAAGGTTGTATGGACATACTATACCACTACTTGTACAAAGAAGTGCTCCAACAACAGCATCAGACAATTGCGGTTCGAGTTTTCGTGCTTCATCACCAGTTATCACTGAAAGGCCCTTAACTCCATTTTTTTCTCCTCTTTCCTTGAGCATCTTAACATGTTCAATCTGCTCTTCAGAAAAAGCCACAACCATGCTGCCATTGTTTCTGTAACCTACGTCGAGATCATCACAAACACCCTGCATCATGACTGTTCCCTGCACATTGAGTTTTGCTTTCAATGTTCCCGGGACAGGGTCATAACCGCCGTGGACGATTGCACTGTTGGCTTTTGATGCCCCCATAGCTACGTCAGCTTCAGACTCAAGCAAACAAACCTTTAATCTGTACCTGGTTAGTTCGCGTGCTGTGAGAGAGCCGACAACTCCAGCACCAATTACTACAACATCGTATGTCATACTGCACCTCTTTTAATTGTTTCAAGGATTCTTCCGCAATCCCTGAGTATATAATCCATTTTATAATTCGAATTGTAAGCTTGTTCTTCTGTAGTTTCACCAGATAAAACAAGGCAAGATTTTGCTTTGGCATTAATGCCGCAAGCTATATCTGTATACATGCGGTCTCCTACAACCATTGTATTTGTAAGATTCACTTCGCTGTCTATTGATTGAATTCTTTCAACTGCAAAATACACCATTTCCGGTCTCGGTTTGCCTATATAGTATGGTTCCTTTCCAGTTGCATTTTTCAGCATGCCGCATACAGAGCCGCAATCAGGAACATAGCCATATTCAGTGGGACAAACAAAATCCGGGTTTGCAGCAATGAAAGGAATATCTTTCAATGTTAGCAATTTAGAAACATCGTCGAGTTTTTTGAATGTCAATTCGGTATCAAACCCCTGAATAACACCTTCTATATCTTCTGAATATTCATCAAAAACGTTAACTCCCGACTCCCTCAATTCTTTCTTGAACGATTCGGTTCCGGCAACGTAGAATTTCAATCCAGGATAGTTCTTGTTTACATATGCGCTTGTCGCCATTACACTGGTAATAAAATCCGATTCACATGAATCAATACCCAGTCTTTTCATTTTCTCAACATATGCATCGACACCGCGGGAAGAATTGTTTGTCATGAACAAATAATGCTTCCCCTGATTTTTGATTTCACTCAATAATGCCTTGGTAAAAGGATAGAGTTGTTCACCCAAATACAGAGTTCCGTCAAGATCAAACAAGAACAATTTTATATCTTTAATTTCTTCTATATTTCCCTTTTCTCTCATATTATTCTTGCGACTGCCTTTCTGTACTCTGTAGGAGCCATAAGATACTTTTTGCGGAACAAAGTAGAAAAATACAATTGATTGTCATATCCGGCAAGTTCGGAAATCTCACCAATTGATAACGGTGAGAACACCAACATTTCTCTTGCTGACTTAATTCTCTCTGAAATAATGTACTCCTTTGGAGCAAGCCCTATCAACTTCTTAAACAGCCTGTAGAAAGAATCCGGAGACATCTTCATGATGGAGGATAATTGCTCTTGGAAGATATATTCGTGGAGATGATCGTCAATATATCTTAGCACTGGAGAAATCTTTTCATAACTGGACATGAACTGCCATCTCTGATTTGAAAATACAGAGTGATCTAAAGTTAATGAAAAGATTGTCAAAAGAGCATTTTTAACTTTTACCGCATTTTCAAGACGAGTAGTAGTAAACTCGTTTGACATGGACAATCTTGCAATATCTAAACTGAGCCTGCAGATCTGCTCACCATCTCTTCCTGTGATTTTGGTTGGGACATCAAACAAATACAGCATTCTCAAATTGGTGTAAATATTGAACAAACCGGCAACATATGACAATTTAGTTCCGGCTTCAATATTGAGTGAATACTCGTTATCCAGCGGAACAAGCACTGTTTCATTTGTCTGGACTCTTGTCACTTTTCCTGCACTGATAAATGTCATGGCTCCTGATTGAACGGAGATAAAAAGTTCAAACGGAAGTTTTACAACCGAAATGGCATCTTCTTCAACATATTCCTTCACACCGCTGCTGCAATATCTTATATTGATTTCGTTTTCTAGCAATGTCTTATTTTCCATAAGTCACCTTTTCTCGATTTTATCGGGATATATTTTGATACATGAATTTCTAACATCTGAAGAAAAATATAACGAACCGAGAGCTACAATTCTACCATCGTCCCCAGCGTACTCAACTGCTTTTTTTACCGCTTCATCTGTGTCAATTGTGCTTTCTGCCTTACCTCCGCGGCTGACAATTAATTCTGCAAGTTGCAATGCATCCATAGCTCTAGGATTATTAGGTCTGACAGTAAAGAATTTATCTGAAATAGGAATTAACAAATCCACCATTTTATCTACTTCTTTATCTGCCATAACTCCCATTATTACTACAAATTTGTTGTTTTTCTCAACCAGTTTCAAACTGTCAACTGCAGCCTGCATTCCATGAGGATTGTGAGCGCCATCAAGGATGAATACGGGATTTTTCATCAACACTTCAAATCTTCCGGGCCAATACACCTCTTTCAGCCCTTCGTAAATATTCTCATCTGAAATACTATACCCTTTTTTTCTCAATTGCTCGACAGCTTCAATTGCAAGGGCGGCATTTTTGGGCTGGAAGGCACCTGCAAGAGATATCTCAACACCCTTATACTGTTTGTAATCAAATTTATTTCCAAACAAATCCGAAGATTGTATTTTCAATTCATCAAAATTGCACTCATAAAAATCGCAATTCTTCTCTTTGCACTTATTGCGGAATACTATATCTGCCTCAACATTTGATCCATATGAGACCACTATGCCGTTTTCTTTGATTATCCCTGCTTTGGCATTGGCTATGTCTGTCATTGTAGGTCCTAAAAATGCTGTGTGGTCAAATCCCATCGATGTTAAAACAGCAACTTCAGGGGTATCTATGACGTTAGTCGAATCAAGTTCACCACCCATACCGACTTCCAAAACAACTATGTCGCACTTGTTTTCACAGAACCATAAAAAGCCAAGTGCAGTTATAATCTCAAATTCGGTCGGCGAGTCTTGCATTGCATCAGCAAATGGCTTTATTCTCTGGGTCAATCTGATCAAGTCTTCATCCGGTATCATCTGACCGTTAATCTGCATTCGCTCATTGAACTTTATGATATATGGCGATGTGTAAAGACCTGTCTTGTACCCTGCTTTCTGAAGCACTTTTGCTATGTATGATGAAGTGCTCCCCTTTCCGTCAGTTCCCGCCACATGAACAAACTTGAGTTTTTTCTCAGGATTACCCAAATTCTTAAGCAGTTCTTGAGTTCTTGAAAGACCGGGCTTGCTTCCCATCCATTTTACGTTGTGAATGTATGCAAGCGTTTCTTCTATAGTTGATTTTTTATCTGAAGTCCAGATTCCAAGTCTCTCGAAAACCCTTGTTTTCATCAAACCGAAAACAATCAAAGAATCGACCACCCATGTAATAGCAAACTGTATACCTCTGGTTCCAAGTTTTTCCAGAAAATATGCTGTAAAAGCACCTTCTTGGGAATACATTATTGCAAGTGTAAGGCTCTGATAAAGAATCGATCCTATTACAATTGCCGGAAGATATGCAAGTGCTATTCTGAACAAGTTGGTTTTTGAGCGAATATACTTTCTGAACAGACCCGCACAAAGACCATATAGAATGGGCGGAATACAAAAGATGGGGTTGTATCCATATGGAGAAAACAGACACCCAATGAAATCCGCAAGGAATCCTACTATGGCGCCCGGCAACGGACCAAATAGTAATCCCGACAAAAATATAGGGACTGCTTCAAGCGAGAATCTCATGCTTGTATTAGGAGCATATCCCAAAAATCTGGATAAAACCACACTCATTGATGCAAATAATGCACAATAACAAATGAGTTTTATCGTGAATATTTTCTTGTTGTTTTTAATCATAAAATTACCTCCTCCTACAATACTACATAGTTGGAAATAATTCCGATTATGCAGCAGCGGGATGCAGAAATCGTACCGCAGTAAAACTTTCGTCACTTTGACAACTCCCCGTTCAAAGAGCACTTTACGCACGATTTCTTACTCTGTCAGCATCGTATTGAATATTTTATCACTGCACTTGTTTTAATGCAACACGAAAACAGAAATATAACAAGGATGTTTCTCACATATTTACATCTTGCATAGTTAATATATATCTATGGTGTAACTCTTTTGTGCCTGATATTTTGACTTGATTGCCGAAAATAGAAATAATCCACATTAAAACTGTAGTGCTTTTTCAAATTCAAACATTTCACCAAAAATGTATTGGTCAATTCATACAAATTGTCAAATTGACATTGCGTCTGTTTTAAGTAAAATTATATTATCAACAATAAAAGAGGAGATTTCTTCATTTTATGGATAAAAGCTTAACTCAAAGCAATCCCTTAAAGTTAAATCAGAAAAGGACCTATATAATCGGTCTTGCTTTTTTCGGGATCCTGCTTATGTGGCAAGTTTATGACTCATATGTTTCATCATTCTTGTCAGAATTGTTCAAAAAAACATTCAACGCTTCAACTGCTGAAGATGTTCAATACCTCGTTGGTATTATGATGGCATTAGATAATATCGCAGCAATTGTATTGATGCCTTTATTCGGCAGATTGTCGGATAAAACAAACACCAAGATCGGCAAGAGAATGCCTTTCATACTCATTGGTACATTCGTGTGCGCCATCATATTCCCATTCATTCCTGTAGCGTTCCACCATTCAAATCTTGTAGCTTTGATAGTTCTGGTTGCTATGACAGTATTGTTTGCTATGATGTATCGTTCACCCGCAGTTGCTCTGATGCCAGACCTTACACCAAAGCCGCTCCGTAGTAAAGCCAATGGTATCATTAACATTTGCGGTTATATAGGCGGAGCTGTTCCGACAATTCTCGGAATGTTCCTTGTTCTTTCAGAATATCTGGGCAAAACAGATAAGAAACCGGGACAGCTTGGTAACATTTGGGTTATTGAGATTCCTTTCCTGATTGCCTCTGTATTGATGGTTGTTACAGTACTCATCTTGTTCTTCTCAATAAAAGAAAACAAAGTCAAAGAAGAAATAAAGGATGATCTTGAAAGAGGAGAAAAACTTTCAGAAGTCGACAACGTATCTCAGGATGCGAATGCAAAACTCACAAAACAAAATAAGATTTCTTTGTTCATTATACTGATTGCAGAATTCTTCTGGTTCATGGCAGATAACGGAATCAGCACTTTCATGACAAACTACACTTTGTATCACTTGAAAGCTTCAACCGGTTCCAACTCCATCAACACAATTATAGGTGGTCTCTGCTCTGTTGTAGGCTTTGCTATTGCAGGTCTAATTGTTTCAAGAACGGGCAGAAAGCGCACTGTTATAATGGGCTTGGGTCTGACAGTAGGCTCTTATGTATTATGGACAGTTTTGAGCAGCATTATTCCACCAGACGGATCATACCCGATTTACATTTATGCTATATTTGCTCTCAAAGGTTTCGGTATGGCACTAGTTCATGTCAACTCCTTCCCGATGGTTGTTGAGTTCTGTCCCGGATCAAAAATCGGACAATTCACCGGATACTATTACACTTCAAGCATGCTTGCCCAATCTGTAACTCCTATAGCTCTCGGAGCACTTATGCTTGCTCCAAATTTCGGATTTGCTCAACTTCCAATATATGCGCTTTGTTGCGTAGCAATCTCATTTGTTGCATTCTTCTTTGTCAAGGGTGTGACACTCAAAAAGACTGAAGTCAAAACCGGACTGAATGCAATAGGTGACGACGATGATATGTAAAGAAAAATTCTTAAAGAAGATTCACCCCCTCATATGTAATGGCATAGCTCACAGAGGGTTGCACAATGAAGAATTTACTGAAAATGGTCTGAAAGCATTTGAAAATGCAGTCAACAACAACTTTGCATTTGAACTTGATATTCATCTGACAAGAGACAACCAGTTGATTGTTTGTCATGACAGCAATCTGAAGAGGACAACCGGAAAAGACGGAATAATCGAGGATCTGACTTCAGACCAGATAAGACAAAACTACAGACTTTTGGATGGCGGAGTTGTTCCAACTTTTGAAGAAGTTCTTGAACTGGTAAAAGAGAGAGTTCCGATTGTAACAGAATTAAAGCCCTACAAAAAGAATAAAAAACAACTGGCAATGAGGGCAAAAGAAGCCTTGAAGAATATAAAAGATCCTAAGAGTATCCTTGTGATTTCTTTTGACCCATTCGCACTTATGCCTTTCAGAAAAGAGAGATTTGCCACTTCTATTCTGGTAGTTGATACCGATAAAAAGTCTAACATTGTTTATCACATGAAAAAACTTTTTGACAGCGGAGACTTTGAAAAGAACATGTCTTTGGAAAAAAGAGTCATGAAATATCAAAAGGATAATTTCCTCAATGTCTGGACTATTAACTCAAAAGAGGATGTTGACAAATTTATTGACTACGTTGACACATTCACTTTTGAAAAAGTTGATCCCGAATATGTAAGAGAAAAACTAAGAGCAAAATACTCTCAAAAATAGAAAATGGTTTTACCAATACCCGGATAGTGTTTACCATTCCGGGTATTTTTTTGTATTATTGTTTTTTTTGAAAATTATTTAAGGAGAAGCTCGCGCTTCTCCTTATCTTGGACTTTTTTTACAGCCCCGTCTTTTTTGTCGCCAAATCAATTCAAATTCCAGTCACTCCGATATTTTTTATAGTAGCATCCTTACCTACTAAAAGGTAAGTTTTTTCCGACTTGCAATAAGGACATATCTTTCCGTATGTAACTGTGTCATAAGACTGTTCACAGGATTCACAAAAAGACTTTGCCTTTATTGGAATTATCTTAAGTTCGCAACCTTTCATATATTCAGAGCGGTTATCTACAGCCCATTTCCAGCAGTCAGTTAGATACTTCGGAACAATTCCTGAAACTTCCCCTATTTCAAGGGTAACTTCTTTGACGGACGAAGCATTGTTCTTTTTTGCTATTCCGTCAACCTGCTTTATTATTGAAAAAACAATACCGAGTTCGTGCATCAGTCTTTGTAAACAGATGGAACAGAGTTACCAGTATGTGGATACTCCTTCTTCCACGCTTTGCGAGCCTTGTTAAACTCTTTTCTCTTGGCTCTCATCATTCTTGCTTCTTTGGATCCGCTGTGAGCAATTATTCTTGCTCCACGTTTAATAGCGTATCCCAAGAGTCCTGTGACTTTGTCTTCAGCACGTCTCATATTTGTGCACTGCGGATGATCACGATACAAGTGAATTGCATCAAAATCACATCTTGTTGTACACAAACCGCAACCGATACAGCGATTAGGATCAACCACAGAAGCTCCGCAAGACAAGCAACGTTTTGTCTCTATCTTGACTTGTTCTTCTGTCAATGTCTCGTGGAAATCCTTAAATGAATGTTTGTAATCTGAGCCTTCTACCATTCCTGCTTCCTGGCGACCTGCTGTATCATAACCATCAACTACTATATCATCTTTGTTAAGTGATACGAAGTATCTCTGATCACGTCCAATTGTCATCGAAGCATTCCAGTGAACTCTTCTGTTAAGTGATTCAGCTGCTTCATGTCCGGCTGCAATTGCATCAATAACAAACTTAGGTCCTGTGTAAACATCTCCTCCTACGAAGATATCTTCATCTTCTGTCTGGTAAGTGTGTTTATCTGCAACAGGATAATTGCCATGCCAGAAAGTAACCTTTGTGTCTTTGAGTAAGTCTTTCCACTCAATGCTCTGACCGATTGCAAATACGATTCTATCTGCTTTTACGCATATCGTTTCGCTTTCATCATACTTAGGACTGAATTTACCATTCTCATCAAGAGTTGAAACACATTTTTTGAATGTTATGGATTTAACATTATTGTTTTCATCAACTTCGATTGATTTTGGACCCCAACCATTGTTGATTTCAATATTCTCTTCGAGTGTTTCTCTGATTTCTTCTTTGGAAGCAGGCATAGTCTCTCTTGATTCAAGGCAGAACATTTTTACTGAATCAGCGTTGAATCTTGAAGATGTACGCGCACAGTCAACTGCAACATTACCACCGCCTACTACAACCACATCGCCTTTTATTGTCTGGTTCTGGTTCTCGCATGCTTGCTTCAGGAAATCTACAGCAACACTTGTTCCGTTAGCTGTCTCATTTTCAATTCCCGGCAGTCTTCCGCCCTGGCATCCTATTGCTATATAGAATGCCTTATATCCCTGTTCTTTGAGTTGAGAAATTGTGATATCTTTTCCAACTTCAACACCACACTTAATCTCAACGCCCAGTTCGCGTATTACATCGATTTCAGCTTCAAT
The DNA here is from genome assembly GCA_016282315.1 of Clostridiales bacterium. Lineage (GTDB taxonomy): Bacteria > Bacillota > Clostridia > Oscillospirales > CAG-272 > CAG-841. Next base: position 11,793 of record JAEEKG010000087.1, read on the forward strand.
TACGTCTTTCTCCAACTTGTATGAAGGAATTCCGTATGTGAGCATTCCGCCCGGTTTAGCATTCTTTTCAAACACTGTCGGACGATATCCCATGACAGCTAGGTAATATGCGCATGACAATCCGGCAGGACCCGCTCCTATTATGGCTATCTTCTCTTCGAATTCTCCATCAACTTTGGATATTACTTTTTTAGGAATATATCTTGTATCCTTGGCCAAATCTCTGTTAGCCAGGAATTTCTTTACTGCATCAATGCTTACAGGAGCATCAATTGTTCCTCTAGTGCACGCATCTTCACATCTCTTGTTACATACTCTTCCGCAAACAGCCGGGAATGGATTTTCTCTCTTGATCAATGCAAGAGCTTCGTCATATCTTCCCTGTGATGCCATCTTCAGATAACCTTGAACTGCAACGTGAGCAGGACAAGCTGTCTTACACGGAGCTGTTCCTGTTGGGTATGTATTTACTCTTGTTGTGTTGCGATAGTTTTCATCCCATGCATATTTGCCCCAGCGGATATTATCCGGAAGAGGTTGTTTAGGATATTCAACCGGTCCGTTTTTGGTGCAAAGCTTTTGTCCGAGCTTAACTGCACCGGCTGGACAAACTTCAACACATCTGCCGCATGCCACACAATTTTCCGGTTTAACCTTAGCTGTGTAAGCACTGCGCTCCATATTCGGAGTGTTGTACAGCAATGCAGTTCTTAAAGCATTACATATTTCCGGGTTACAGTTACAGATATCAAAAATGTGATCTTCACCATCTATATTTGTCAGCTGGTGTACATATCCGTTTTCTTCTGCTTTTTGTAGAATTTCTATTGCTTTTTCTTTTGTTATGTAATGTGCTCTTCCGGTTTCAACTGTGTAATCAGCCATATCTCCTACCTGAATACACCAGTCACGGCAGTCATCGGCACATCCTTCTCCCAGCATAGCTCTTGATTGACGGCAAGAACAAATGCCCGCAGAAATATGGCCTTCATATTTTTGGAGCCAATAAGATATCTTTTCTAGTTTAACTGCTTCGTTATTTGATTTTATTGCAGATTCAACCGGAATAACATGCATTCCAATACCCATGCCACCAGGCATAACCATCGGAGTAATGTCTTCAAGAGGCAAGAATGTCATCCTCTCAAAGAATGATGCAACGGGAGGATTCTTAGCTATTCTGTCTTCAGAAGAGTTGAACAATTCGGCGCTTCCCGGAACAAAGAATGAAATTCTGTATCTCTTTTCCTGAGCTTTCCACTCTTCAGTCCACTCTTTAACTGTTGGGCCGTTGTCGTCATAATGGTCACCATAGTCATACTCCAATATGCCGTGCACAGCCATCAAATCCAGGACTTCCTGAAGCTTTACGGGATCGAAATGCTTTTTGACCAATTTATAAATGTCCTCGAATTTGTACCACTTGCGAAGCTTTAATGCATTTCCGATTATAACTTCATCCTGAGTCAGTACTTCTCTCAATCCCCAGTACTCTGGTGATGTGGATTTTACGCCGCCTATTTTTCTCTTTACATTGTCGGTAATTTTTCTTCCGAGTTTAGCATAGTCCTTATGGGCTTTGTAATCTTCTTCATTTCCACAATACTTTGATTCAATGCTGGGATTTTTTTCATTTACTAAGGATGGATCCTTTTTGTAGATTTCAGGCATTTGTCATTTTCTCCATTCTTTTATTTCTCTGCGTATTTTATTTGCCAGTTCATCTATTCCTCTTCCGTCTTTTGCACAGATAGGATAAATTTCTGCTCTTTCATTTCTCTGTTTTATATATCCTTTGACTCTGTCAAGGTCAAAGTCAAACATTTCCATACAGTCTATCTTGTTGATGGCAACAATGTCACAAACCTGGAACATGAGCGGATATTTCAATGGCTTGTCATCGCCCTCAGGAACAGACAAAATCATCATGTTTTTGCATGCACCTGTATCAAACTCAGCCGGACAAACCAAATTGCCCACGTTTTCGAGAATAACAAGATCTACATCCAGTTCCAGATTGTCCAGTCCTTGCTTTGTCATCTCTGCATCGAGATGGCACATGCCGCCTGTGTGGAGCTGAATGGCTTTCACTCCTGTTCCCTCAAAAATCTTTATGGCATCTACATCGCTGTCAATGTCAGCTTCCATAACAGCAATCTTAAGATCCTTTTTCAAGTTGTTAATAAGCTTGATAAGTGTTGTGGTTTTTCCTGCACCCGGTGATGACATCAGATTTAAAAGAAACACCTTTTTTTCTTTGAGTTCTTTGCGCAAATTATCTGCATCGATCTCATTTGCGTTAAAGATGCTCTTCTTTATTTCAATAACTTTTACTTCCTGCATTCTTCCCTCTGATACTTTTTTGTCTAAACTGAACAACAATTATTTTCATATGCGAGTATATTCTATCATAATACATAAAATAAAACAACCATCATTAATGTGATGGTTGTAGCCAATACTATTACTCTTTTATTAATGTGAATATTCTTCTTGTCTCTTTCTTTTCTCCGGGCCATGCAAAATGGGTCAGATTTTCAATTTTGAAATACTTTTCAAGAATAGAAATCCACTCGTCATCGGACAAGCTCATAAGCCTCAAAACTCCGTTAACAAATAGGTATTTGTCATCCACAAGTTCCATTTTTCTCTCTTTGGCCATTTCTTTTGTCATATGAAAGTTCATTCCAATCACAATCTTTGCACCGTGTTGCGCGACTCTAGACAATTGCTCGATTATTTCTATCGATGTCTCAAATGGAATGACATCCAAAACATTATTGCAAACTATGCCGTCGTAAGAACAGTCAGGAACACTCTTAAGCCAATCCGTAGGCACACTCAGAGTTTCTATTCTTTCTTTGACCTTGAATAGTCTGCAATGAAAATCTGCTGATTCAATTATGTCTTTGCCTATATCTACTGCCAATATTCTCTTGCATCCGCTTTTAGCAGCCACTATACTTGCCCAGCCGCTCCCGCAACCATAGTCAAGCATGTTGTTACAATCGCCTAATTTGCTAACTGCCGAAAACAACTTTGGAGACGCCAATCTTTCGTATTGATCAGGATTGACATGTAGACTCATCTCTTTTTTCTGTTTTTCATCAAGAGATATTTCGTCATTCCAAAAATTAATCAGCGTGTTATTGATTTCCTGAATCTGTTTATCATTCATTTTCGTCGTCTTCTTTTTTGTCTTCAAGATCTTTTCTTTTAACTTTTGCAAGAGGATTCTGACTTACTGCTCTTTCAAGCCCTTCATTTGCAACGTGTGTATAAATCTGGGTTGTGCTGAGCTGCTCATGACCCAGTATTTGCTGAAGTGCAAGAACATCAACTCCGCCCTGTTGATACATAAGAGTTGCGGCAGTATGTCTCAATTTATGCGTTGACAGGTGTTTGTAATTCATGCCTGCTTCACCAAGGTACTTGTACACAAGCCATTGAACTGTTTTCGGACTAATTCTTTTGTGCAGTCTTGAGAGGAACAATGCATTTTTGTCACGCAGAAGTTCTATGTCTTTTTGTCTCACTGCCAGATAGTCTTTTAAAGCATCTCTACATGCATCATTCAAGTAGACTATCCTCTCTTTGTTGCCCTTTCCGACAACTCTCAGAGATCTCATCTGGCTATCTATATCAGTCACGTTAATTCCGACAAGTTCAGATAGACGCATCCCGCAATTCAGAAACAAAGTAATGATACAATAGTCCCTTTCTTTAGTCTTTGATTCGGGATCGTTGTTTATTGTTTCGAGCAAATTCAGGCTCTCATCAAGAGTCATGTATTTGGGCAATGCCTTCTTTAATTTCGGAGACTCTATGTCAGCTGCAGGATTGACATCTATGGTTCTTAATACAACTGTATTATATTTGAAAAACGCTTTAATAGCCGACAATTTCCGGCTTCTGGCCGCAGCCGCGTCTTTTCGTTCTGAAGCAAGATAACTCATGAATTCCAATATGTCTATAGTCTGAATTTTTCTGACAAAATTTTCATCGACACAGGAAATATCTATCTTGTCAAACTCGTCAGATGACGTCGGAATCCCGCTTTGCATTGCAATCAAATATCTGAAGAATAATCTCAAATCCAAATGATATTCATCGACTGTTTTCTGACTTCTGCCCTGAATGACAAGTTTATAATTCAAGAATTTTTCTATCAAGAGTGATGTCTCATTGGGCTTTCTGTTGCTTGCCATCCCTTATGCTCCTTTTTTGTGTTTTTATTGTTCATATTTTACCATTTTCATCTTCTACTTGCAACTTGTGAAAACAACATTAATCGGCTACTTTAATGTTGAAAAAGGGTGTTGTAAATAATATAATAACCTTGTACTCAATTTAGTTAGGAGAAACCGATGGAAAAGAAATCCTTTTGGTCCGAGAATAAACAGGCAATGAAAAAACTGTGGGCAACCCACTTTGTCATGTGCATATTCGGACTGATGACATATTTACCTTTCAACACAAAGATAGATGAGAACGGTAACAAGCCGGCAGGTTGGTGGCTTGCTTTGTTTGCCTGCATTATTGCCATATTGTTCATGTGGTACATCATAGATTTGTTCATATGGGAAGTAGGCGCTAAAGACCAGATAAGAGGGCAAGAAGCAAACACGATGAATGGCTTTAAAGGATTTGTCTTAGGGCTAATAGTTGCAATTCCCGATTTTATATTGGGTGCTCTATACACATTCTTCTGGTATTACCAGGAATACATATGGGCAAAGAACCCCGCATTTATAATTTCACTGATTACCGGCACATGGGAATCAATGTTCATGGGCATAAAGGCAACTTTACTTGACAATGGTTTCCCATTCTATTTCCTCATAACACCATTCATTCCGGTAATATTCACTGGAATCTCATATCTTCTCGGAACTAAAGAGAAATCTTTTATTCCAAGACCTAAGCGCAAAGCAGATTAAACGGAGCGAAGAATTATGGCATCAAAAACGATATATATTTGTTCTGAATGCGGATACAAGAGTCTGAAGTGGCTCGGAAAGTGTCCCGGATGCTCCAGTTGGAACACTCTTGTTGAACAGGAGTCAGAAGAAATTACTGAGTCAAAAAACAATTTGAGAAAGTCGCTTCTGACAAGATCAACTGTAGATAATGAGCCCGCTGAATTAAGTTCGTCTGAAATACCCGACTACCTCAGGGAAAAAACTGGATATGCTGAATTTGACAGAGTTCTCGGAGGAGGAATAGTAAATGGTTCTGTCGTCTTGATTTCAGGCGAACCGGGAATAGGCAAGTCCACATTACTGCTTCAGATTTGTTCTTCCTACATGAACGAAGGCAACATCATGTATGTTTCGGGTGAAGAATCAACTTCACAAATATCTCTTCGAGCAAAGAGATTGGGTATCAAAGGAAAAGGCATTTACGTTTTATCTGAAACAAACACCACAAAGATAATTGAACACACAAAAAAGTTATCCCCTAAATTGCTCATTGTTGACTCAATACAAACGATGTATCACACAGAGAGCAACACAATACCGGGAAGCGTCACTCAGATAAGAGAATGTGCTTCCATGTATATAAATTTTGCCAAGACGACGGGAATTCCCGTAATCCTTGTTGGCCACGTAACAAAAGAAGGAAGCATAGCTGGCCCTAAAGTGCTCGAACACATGGTTGACACTGTCCTGTATTTTGAAGGCGACAGAAGTCAAGGCTTCAGATTGATACGGGCTATGAAGAACCGCTTCGGACCGACAAATGAAATTGGTGTTTTCGAGATGACTGACGCAGGTTTAAAAGAAACACCTAACCCTTCTGCCCTGCTTCTGAGCGATAGACCCGCCAATGTATCGGGCAACTGCGCTGTTGCCATTATAGAAGGCACAAGACCTTTGGTAGCAGAAATTCAGGCGCTTGTCACACCGACTGTTTTTCCGTCTCCAAGGAGAATGAGCACAGGAACAGATTACAACAGACTATCCCTTATTCTTGCAGTTCTTGAAAAGAGACTCGGATTGAGATTTTCAACAAATGACGTATATCTGAATGTTGTAGGCGGATTGAGAATAGAAGAACCATCTTCTGACGCAGGAACTGCGCTTGCACTCATTTCATCAATAAGAGATATTCCGGTTCCAGAAGATTTAGTGTGCATGGGAGAACTCGGATTGTCCGGAGAGATTCGCACTGTATCAAGGATAGAAGACCGGGTGGCAGAAGCAGAAAGACTGGGATTTAAGAAGATAGTTCTGCCGAAAAGAAATGTCAGCTTGCTTCACAAGGTGCCTAAAGGTATAACACTGTTGCCTGTGAGCAACATATTTGAAATGATTAAATTATTCACCAATCAGGAGGAAAAATAGATGTTAATTGGTAATGCAGTAATAGGTCAGTCAGGCGGTCCGACCGCTGCCATAAATGCAACTCTATCTGGAGTTGTTTTGGGTTGTAAAGAAATAGGTGTAAAAACAATCTATGGTGCTTGCAACGGAATTGAAGGCTTATTGGAAGAAAGAATGTGCGATTTGGGTGCACTGTTAAAAGATGAAAAACAACACAGAATACTGGAACAAACACCGGCAGCTGCTCTAGGGTCATGCAGAAAGAAAATGCCAACTCCGGACAAGGATCCCGACACATATTCCAGACTGCTTGAAATATTCAAAAAATACGACATCCGCTATTTCTTCTATATAGGCGGAAACGATTCAATGGACACAGTATACAAATTGTCCTCATATATGAATGGCGCAGGCTATGAAATGCGTGTCATGGGTGTTCCGAAGACTATTGACTGCGATTTAGCAGAAACAGACCACACACCGGGATATGGATCAGCTGCAAAATATATAGCAACAACAATGCAGGAAATTCTCAGAGACACAGCAGTATACACAGTTAAAGCTGTTACAATTGTTGAAATCATGGGCCGTGATGCAGGTTGGCTTACTGCTGCCGCTTCTCTTCCTTCTCTTTACAGTGATGTAACTCCTGATCTTGTTTATCTTCCTGAAGTATACTTTAATTATGACAAATTCTACGAAGATTTAGCTAAGGCATTTGAAAAACATCCAAATGTTGTTGTAGCAGTTTCAGAAGGAATAAGAACTGAAGACGGAAGATATGTAGGCGAAGGCACTCAGAGTGGTGTTGCCGATGTATTCGGTCACAAATATCTGTCAGGAACAGGAAAAACACTTGAGCTTGCAGTTAAAGAAAAGTTCGGCTGCAAAGTTAGGTCAATTGAACTCAACCTCCCGCAGAGATGCGCAGGCCATCTGCAGAGTAAAACAGATATAGATGAATCTGTTGAAATAGGCAAAGCAGCAGCTATTCATGCAGCTTCAGGCGAAACAGGAAAAATGGCTTGCTTTGTAAGAGAAAGCACAAATCCATACAAATGTGTAATTAAAACAGAAGACATCTCTAAGATAGCAAATGAAGTAAGAAGTGTTCCCCGCAATTTCATCAACGAAAGAGGAAACAATGTTACTAAAGAATGTCTTGAATATATAGCTCCTCTCATTCAGGGAGAGAATCTGAACATATACGAAAACGGTCTTCCAAAACATTTTGTTATTGAAAGGTAATGAATTTATGAAGTGCGTCATAGCTTCATCCAGATGTGACAACATCAAAAATGTATACCCTCTTATTAGAGAAAAACTCAAAAATGAAGTAGAGTTGTTGGACGATCTCACATCAATAGAAGACATTGAAAACAGAAAAGATCTTAAAGATGTTGAAGTCATCTTCTCTACCTGGGGAATGTTCAAACTTACAGAAGAACAGATAAAGAGAGTTTTCCCTAATCTGAAAGCACTTTTTTACGCTGCCGGAACAGTTAAATATTTTGCAGAACCATTCTTGAATTGCGGAGTCAGAATTTTCAGCGCTTGGCAGGCTAACAGCGTACCTGTTGCTGAAGTGACTTTTGCAGAAATATTACTGTCACTTAAAGGCTTCTTTCAAAGAGAAGTAAAACAGCGCAGTGAATGGAATAATTCAGACCCAGAAAATGGTTATCCAGGATGCTATAAGGCAAACGTTGGAATTATCGGAGCTGGTTCCATAGGTAAATCTGTCATCAGCAAACTAAGAAGCACAGACATAAACATAAAAGTATTTGATGCGTTTTTGTCCAAAGAACAAATTGAAGATCTAGGGGCTGAAAAAGTATCGCTTGAAGAATTGTTCAGCACCTGTGACGTAATCTCAAATCACTTGGCAAATGTTCCCGCAACGGTCGGAATGTTAGACCACAATTGTTTTGACAAAATGAAAAAATACGCCACATTTATAAACACCGGAAGAGGTGCTCAAATAGTTGAAGCTGACTTAATCAAAGCAATGGAAGATTGTCCGACAAGAATGGCTCTTCTCGATGTAACAGACCCTTGTGAGCCCCCTTTGGAAACGAGCAAGTTATATTCTTTGCCAAATATCCGATTGACTCCTCACATTGCAGGAAGCATAGGAAATGAAGTCCAAAGAATGGCTCAATATATGTACGAAGAATTCAACGCATATAAAAATGGCGAAAAGACAAGATTTGAAGTAACAATCAAAATGCTGCCAACAATGGCTTAATTGAGGTTTTTATGTACGCATACGACTTAAAAAAGAAATATATGTACAATTTTAATTCGTTTGAAGAATTGTCATATGTTTGTCGCACAAACAAATGGGACATAGCTTTATCTAAAGACACATCTGTTCTTTCTACATCTAAGCCCGTAATCAAGACCAGAAAAGGCAGTGTTGAATTGTTTTGTCCTATTACAGTTCATCCGATGGAAGGTTTTGACGGACTCGAAGACGGAACTCCTTCAGAATTGACTAAAAGACGCTGGATCAGATTCAGCATATCCGGAGCTTCACTTGTCTGGAGCGAAGCTATATCTGTTGTTCCCGAAGGAAGAACAAACGATCATCAGTTGATGATTACAAAAGAAAATGTCGATGAATATAAACAGCTGATTTCCGAGATGAAGAAAAACGCTGACATTATCGTAATTGCACAATTGACCCACTCCGGAAGAATGTCAAAGAATTCAGCAACAAAAACACCTTTATTCATTACTAGAAATGCTGAATATGAGAGAGTCAGACCAAATGATGTAAATGTCGAAGTCGTATCTGATGACTACTTGTCTTCCCTACCAGAAAAATATGCTCAAGCAGCAAAATTGGCGGTTGAAGCTGGTTTTGACGGAGTCGATGTCAAGGCTTGTCATGGATACTTATTGGGAGAATCTCTTTCAGCATACAATCGAGAAGGAAAATACGGCGGTTCATATATAAACAGAACAAGACTGTTCCACGAATGTTTTGATGCTGTAGCTGCTGCAACAGACGGAAACGTCATTATAGGATCAAGATTCGGATTATCCGACATGATAAAGTATCCATATGGTTTTGGTGTGACTAAAGATGAAACACCTTCTCCGGATTTCACAGAACCGATTAAACTTTTAAAAGAATGTGTTGAAAAAGGACTGGGCGTTGTCGACATGACTATGGGAAGCCCATATTTCAACTCATATGTAAACAGACCGGCTAATCTCGGTCCATATGAATTTACAGAACATCCACTTGCTGGTGTAGAAAGACTTGAAAAATCCGGATATGAGATAAAGAAAGCCATTCCCGATTTGTGTCTGATCGGAACAGGATACAGTTATTTAAAAGAGCAATCATTATATGCTGCAGCCGGGCTGTTGCTTGAAAAACGAGCCGATTGCGTAGGCTTTGGCAGAATGGCATTTGCATATGAAGGCTTTGCAAACGATATGAAAAACGGATTCATGGACAAAAACAAATCCTGCATATCTTGCGGTAAGTGTACAGAAATAATGCGTGCAGGCGGAACAACAGGGTGCCCTGTACGCGACCAACAAATCTATTTGCCTATATACAGAAAACTCTGCATGCACAAAGAGGATTAATTATGTCAAACAAAATTGCTATTGTAACAGGATCTTCAAGAGGGATAGGTAAGGCAACTGCCTTAAGACTGGCTGAACTCGGCTTTACTGTAGTTTGTTCAGCAAGGAGCGAAGAAAGTTCAGAAAATGTACAGAGTCTGATGCAGGAAATCAGAAAAATATCTCCTCAATCTATTTATATCAAAACAGACATTTCTGATGACAATGACCGAAAAAACTTGATTGATACTACTTTTTCAAAGTTTTCCAGACTTGATGTACTGGTAAACAATGCAGGTGTTGCACCTGATGTTAGAGAAGATATTCTTCTGATGAAAAAAGAGAGCATGGATAAAGTTCTTTCAATCAATCTTTACGGCACTTTTTTCCTAACTCAATATGCTTCAAACAAGATGATTGAAAACAAGTGCGGAGATGCAATTATTAATGTCACTTCAATGTCCGCTTATACTTCAAGTACAAACAGAGGCGAGTATTGCATTTCAAAAGCCGGTGCTTCAATGATAGTTACTTTGTTTGCCGACAGGCTCGCTGAATATGGCATTAATGTCTATGAAATAAGACCGGGCATAATAGAAACTGATATGACAAGCAAAGTTAAAGGTAAATATGACTCACTGATTGAAGGTGGTTTACTACCTATAAAGCGCATGGGCAAACCGGAAGATGTAGCAAAGACCATCGGTGCTCTTGCTGAAGGAGCCCTTGGTTACTCCACGGGCGAAGTAATAAATGTTGACGGCGGATTCCACATTCGCAGACTTTGATATTATGGAATACTTAGAATACAAAGGATTTAAATACCCTGTCTTTTCTTGTAATGTTGTCATCGTGGGGTCAGGCGCAGCCGGAATGTGTTCAGCTGAAGAGCTGGGCAGTGCCGGAAAAAACGTAATAGTTCTGTCAGATCATTTAAAAGGAGGCACATCAAGATGTGCCGGTTCCGACAAACAGACGTTTTATAAAATGACGACTTCTGGTGATGGCGAAGACAGTGTTAAAAAAATGGCGCAGGCAATATACGACGGAGGATCAACTCACGGAGATATCGCATTAACACTTGCGTCCAATTCGTTGTGCTCTTTTTACAAATTAGTGCTTTCTGGAGTTCCCTTCCCAAGCAATGAATATGGTGAATATGTAGGATACAAAACAGATCACGATGATTCCGTCAGAGCTACTTCCTGCGGGCCTCTTACATCTAAATATATGGCTGAAAAACTCGAAGCCAAAGCCAGAACACATAAAAACGTAAGATTTGTTTCTGATTCATATGTGTTCCGAATTTGTAAAGACAATGACAATGTCAACGGAGTTGCTGCCATTTCCAAAAAATATGTTAATGACTCAAATCCGTTCGGTGTATTTTTTGTAAGCGCTCATGATACAATCTGGGCAACGGGCGGGCCATCAACAATATATTCTAAATCTGTATATCCATTGTCCCAGGGCTGCTCTTTCTCAGCTCCCATTTTAGCGGGCTGTAGAATGGTTAACTTAACCGAATCACAATATGGGATAGCCTCTACAAAGTTCAGATGGAATCTTTCTGGAAGCTATCAACAGGCAATACCGAGATATGTCTCAATAGACAAAGACAAAAATGAGCATGAATTCCTTTATGACTACATGTCTGAAGAAGAGGTAATAACAAATACCTTCTTAAAAGGATATCAATGGCCTTTCAGTGCGGACAGAATTGCAACTAGTTCTAAAGTGGATCTGGCTGTAGACTCAGAGTACCAAAAAGGAAGAAAAGTTTATCTTGATTATATCCATAATCCAAAGTCTTACTCGTATAAAAAGTTAAACAAGGAAGCCAAAGAATATCTAGATAATTCCGATGCAAATAAAAACAGCCCTTATGAAAGATTAGAGTCAATCAATCCAAAGGCTGTCAAATTATATAAGGATCACGGTATCGATTTAGCAAAAGATTACCTTGAAATAGCAGTGTGCGCTCAACACCTCAACGGAGGATTTGATATAGACTGCAATGGTCAATCAACAAGTCAAAACCATATATTCTTTGTGGGAGAGTGTGCGGGCACTTACGGAGTAAAGAGACCGGGCGGCTCTGCTCTGCTTGCTGGGCAAGTATTTTCACACAGAGCATGCAATTATATTATTTCTTCTGAACAATCAAACTCGGATTTTGCCAAACCCGCTCAAGAGATTGCAAGAGAGCTGAATAGTATAAAAATCGGAAAAGATACAAAGGTAATGTTCAGACACATAATAGATCAAACATCGAAAATGATGTCTGACTGCGGAGCTGAGTTCAGAAGAGTTGACTCCATCCGCAAGTTTTCAGAAGAGATAAAAAGTTTGATTAATAAAACAAAAGAGTGTTCTCCTGATTCATTTGGTTCTTTTAAAGAGTATTTGAAGCTTTGCGACATATTATTGACTCAATATGCTTTTGTCTCTTCATATATTGACTACATTGATGATCAAGGCCTTAGCCGTGGTTCATATGTAATCACAAATATGTCATCAGAACAAGTAATACAAAAATCTGATGAAATAGTAATAGATAAAAATCATTCTTCATATGTTCAACAATTGATTTATGACAATGGAGAGATGATATCTTCATTTGTTCAAACAAGAAAGATTCCCGAAAGCGAACAATGGTTTGAAAAAGTATACAACAAAAGCTAAGGAATATTGTTTAAAATAAAAAATAAACCGGTTTCCCATCAAATGTATGAGAACCGGTTTTTTGTATCAAGATCAAATGGATTATTCTATTTTTCAACTCCGTTTGCAAATACTTTTTGAATACTTAAATCGTCATCAAAAACAACAAAATCTGCATCTTTTCCTTTTTCTATTCTTCCCTTATTTGAAATATTCATAATTCTTGCAGGGGTTTGAGTCAGCATCTTGACAGCATCAACAATAGGTATATTGGCTTCTTTGACTGCAACTTTCAATAATACGTCAGATGTAGCTATACTGCCTGCAAAAGCACTTCTGTCCACGAGTTTACAGACACCGTCTTCAATGATGAACTCTGTTCTCTGCATAAAGCCATGTTTTTCACTAGTCCCTGCCAGCATCAAACTGTCTGTTATCAGGGCAATTTTATCTGCGCCTTTGATCTTATATACCAATTGAATCAATTCTTTGGGCAGGTGTTTGCCATCACATATAAGTTCAACACACAGTTCATCCCTGAGCAAAGCTGTTTCAACTACACCGAGTTTTCTGAATCCATGGTCTCTTGTTATAGTGGATGTGCAAGAATACAAATGTGTCACAAGAAAGCAACCATTGTCTATGGCTCTAGACATATCACTCAGTATGGCATCCGTATGTCCAGCCGAAGCTACTATTCCGTATTGTTTTAAGGCTTTTTCAAATTTGTCTGCCCCTTTTCTCTCCGGAGCATATGTCCATCTGGAAATGGCATTTTTGTGCTCTTTAAGCAATGGCAAATAATCTTCTTCTATTGGGTCGGTTATACAGTCGGGGCTTTGGGCTCCCGCTTGTTTATCACTTAAATACGGACCTTCAAGATGGGCACCGAGTATTGTTCCCTTTGCTCGTTTGTCAGTCATTGCTTTGGATACATTTATTACAGATTTTTTCATAAAACCGAAGTCATCAGCTGAAATAGTCGGACAAATGGTAGTAGTTCCATGAGAAAAGTGAAAATTAGCTGCGTTTATAATATCATCAACACTGCCGGAAAAAGAATACCCTCCACCGCCATGTGTATGGATGTCTATAAATCCGGGAGATACATAACAATCTGACAAGTCAATTACTTTTTCGCATTCAATTTCTTCTTTTGAAACTGACACTATTTTGCCTTCGTCTATATAAATGTTTCCATCAAATATACAGTTTGGCAATAATATTTTATGGCTTATTATTCTTATCATACGTTTATCAAATCAGACAACTGCTGTCCTTATCCAAGTAAAGGACGGCATTTTTGTGTTTGCGCAGTATTGTAGCCGGACACGCCTCTTTGACTTCATTGTTTATTGTCGCATATACTGCTTTTGCTTTTGTCTTTGCAGGAACTATGCAGAACAAATAATCTGCATTGAAAAGAGTCGGAACTGTCAAAGTAATAGCTGTTTTAGGTACATCGTGAATTCTTGCAAAACAACCGTCATTGACCTGTTGCTGTCTGCAAACATTATCTAAAGCAACAGGCTTGACTGCTTTTGAATCGTTGAAATCTGCAACCGGTGGGTCATTAAAAGCAATGTGACCATTCTCCCCTATTCCCATCACAACTATATCTATAGGCTTTTCCGTAATTAATCTGGAATATCTCTCACACTCTTTTTCAGGATCAGTTGACGTCACATCAATATAATTGACACTCTTAAAACCAACTTTTCCAAATATTTGTTCTTTTAAGAAGTTCCCGAATCCTTGAGGCGCATCTTTATCAAGTCCTATGTACTCGTCCATGTGAAAAGCATCTATATGATCCCATGGTATTTCTTTGTCGCAGGAAAGACTTTCCAAAACCTCATTCTGAGAAGGGGCGGCAGCAAATATCATTCTAAGATTGTTCTTTTTTTCCAAAGTTTTTAAAATACATGTCTTTATGTCATTTGCTGCGTTTTGGCCCATTTCTTTTCTTGAGTCAAATACATTGACAAGCAAATTATCTTTTTTCAGTGTTCTCATTAATAATCTCCGAAAGCATCAAAGTTCAATTTTGGGAACACATATTTCCTTGTGTTCATTCAGTGATTCTTCTATAGCATTCATGACAAAAACTGGAGCAATAAAGTCTTCATATGACATAGGCTGCGCACTTCCGTTCAGCATATCGTGGTATGTTTTAAACTCTTTATTGAACCAATCACTGTTTGAAGGAATTTCAAATCCTCTAGATGATTTTTCAGCCATTCTGCATGCATAGTACTGGTAGTTGTTGTCGCACAAAAGACCCACACAATCAAATTCAGCGTAGTGGAACAATATGTGTATTTGTCCGCCGTTTTGTCTTGATGTTACTGAAATGGGATATCTTCCGAAAATTGAGCAAACCATTTCAACAAGATGAGGAGCGTAGAAAGAAAAGTTTCCGTAGTTATTGACGCTTTGGAAAGGAGCCCTTACATATCCACCTATTGTCTTTCCTCCGATTTCGTTTATAGCTTCAGCTTTTAATTGCTGAACCAAACTGTCACATTGCAAAGATGATCCGCCGCTTACTTTCACTCCGCTCTCTTTCATCAGTTGCATCATCTTTACTGCATCGCTGTTTAAAGTAGTTATGGGTTTATCTATAAACATCGGAACACCGCTCTTGATATATGGCAAGGCGTACTTCAAGTGATTTAGTCCGTGACGGGCTGTTATGACTACTCCATCAACCTGGCCTACTGCTTCATCAAAGTTGTCCATTACTTTGACATTGTATTTTTCTTTTAATTTTGAAGCTGGTTCCTGTTCGTCGCTATATACCCCTAAAACCTGAACATCGCTGTATTCTTCTTTAGTTGTGATTAGTTTTAGGAAAGCATCAGCGTGTGAATTTTCACAACCTAAAATAACGATTTTTTTCATAATAGCTCCAATCAATACTTCAAAGGAAGCGGATTTTGTGCATGAACTGTCTCCTATAAAAAGTCAAGTGGTATTAACCAACTTGCCGTATTTTTTTGAGGGATTTTTCCCTCTTGTTTGTTTCTTTGCATAAGCTGGAAGATTTGTCAAGGGCACATCGTGAGCAAAGCGTCCCTTTACTAATCGGCCAG
>JAEEKG010000088.1 GCA_016282315.1 Clostridiales bacterium
CATCTTGCCATCTCTTCTGCTCTTGACAAGCCTGAATTGCTTAAGAATTCGCAATTGATGTGAGACTGCGGAAATTGTCATGTTCAGCGATTCGGATATATTGTTAACACATGATTCTTTTTCAGACAAAACCATCATTATTTTTATTCTGGTCTGATCTCCGAAGATTTTAAACAAATCTGCCAAATCATCTATTTGTTCGCTATTAAGTGACATTATTCTATTGTTTATTTCTTCCATAATCCATTCCTTATCATAGTTTTTTGACAAGCAGTGCTCTTATTGCATTCAGAACAGCTATTATCATAACGCCAACATCTGCGATAATCGCAATCCACATATTTGCAATACCAAATGCACCAAGTATGAGGCAAATAAATTTAATGCCCAGAGCAAAGATAATATTCTCATACACTATTCTAAGACACTTTTTAGATATCTTGATAGCTTTTGAAATATTCTTTGGATTATCATCCATGAGTACTACATCAGCTGCCTCTATAGCCGCGTCTGATCCCATAGCTCCCATTGCAATTCCTATGTCTGCTCTGGAAAGTACCGGGGCATCATTTATGCCGTCGCCTACAAATGCAACTTTTTCGCTTGAATTTTTGCCATTTATGACGCTTTCTATCATGCTGACTTTGTCAGATGGAAGAAGTCCTGCGTGATACTCATCAATTCCCACTTGTTCAGACACTGATTTTGCAATCTTTTCGTCATCTCCCGTAAGCATAATCGTCTTTTTTATTCCGATTGATTTTAACGACTTCATGGCTTCTTTAGACTCTTGCTTTATCTCATCGGAAATAACGATATGTCCAACATATTCATTGTTGACAGCGACATGTACTATTGTACCCGGATGGTGACAATCTATATAGTCGATGTTCAG
Organism: Clostridiales bacterium; assembly: GCA_016282315.1. Taxonomy (GTDB): domain Bacteria; phylum Bacillota; class Clostridia; order Oscillospirales; family CAG-272; genus CAG-841. Next base: position 896 of record JAEEKG010000088.1, read on the forward strand.
CATTTTCATCAATTTAGAGTTACCTGCTGCAACATCTACTCCGTCAACTTTTCCTTTTATGCCATGGCCGCTGATTTCTTCAACATCACTTAATAGATTAATATCTACTTTTTTGCCATATGCTTTTTTCAGGCTTTGACTTATAGGATGAGAAGAAGGAGCTTCAATGTGGGCTGCGTAATACAACATCTCTTCCTTTGTTATTGTGTTGTGATGAACATCAACAACAACAAAATTGCCTTTTGTAATAGTTCCCGTTTTATCAAAAACCAAATATTTGACTTTTGATAATGTTTCAAGATAGTTGGAACCTTTAATAAGTATACCCTGACTGCTTGCTCCGCCGAGTCCGGCAAAGAAACTGAGAGGAATACTGATTACAACCGCACAAGGACAGCTTATAACAAGGAATGTGCATGCTCTGTAAATCCATGTAGCTATACTTGGATCACTTCCCGTTATTGCAAGAACAACAGGAGGTAATATTGCCAAAGCTAAGGCTGAAAAACATACTATAGGAGTATAGTAATGAGCAAATTTAGATATGAAGTTTTCTGACTTGGATTTTCTTGAAGCTGCATTTTCGACAAGATCCAATATTTTGGATGCTGTAGATTCATCAAAGTCCTTGGTTGTCTTAATCTTTAAAACACCTGAAATATTGATGCATCCGCTCAGAACTTCGCTATTCAAATCAACTTCTCTAGGAATACTTTCGCCTGTCAAAGCTGAAGTATTAAGCGTTGATTTTCCTTCTACAACATAACCATCTAATGGTACTTTTTCACCAGGATTTACTATGATTATGCTTCCAATCTCAACATCGGAAGGATCAACTTTTTCTATTTGACCATCGACTTCTATGTTAGCATAATCCGGTCGTATGTCCATTAATTGGCTTATGTTCTTTCTGGATTTTCCGACCGCATAGCTCTGGAATAACTCTCCAACCTGATATAGCAGCATTACTGCCACTGCTTCCAGATAATCATCATCCCCGCCATTTACAGCGTTATATATTCCTACTCCGATAGCTCCGATTGTTGCTATTGTCATAAGAAAATGTTCATCAAACACCTGTTTGTTAGCTATTCCCTTACATGCCTTAATAATGACATCATATCCGCTGATAACATAAGGAATCATATACAAGGCAAGTTTTAGATACCATTGTTCTATGAATCTGGAGAATATCATCAGCAACACAACACAAACAGTTGCAACAATGATTCTTATCAGAAGCTTTTTTTGTTTCTTATTCATTTTTTGCCTCTGAAATAATCTATTATTTAAGAAAAACTTCGCAATCTGATTCAACTTTTTTGCAGTTCTTTCTGACTTCTGCCATTACAGCATCGATATCAGCACCATCTTCGAATTCAACCTTCATTTTAAGTGTCATAAAACTGACAACTGCATCTTTGACACCCGGCGTTTTCTTAGCTGCCTCCTGCATCTTCTCTGCACAATTTGCGCAATCAACATCAATATTGTAAGTTTTTTTCATAAGTGTACCCTCGTTTTCTATTGAACACTTGAACGATTATTCAAATGTTTGTAATCATTATATATATAATGAAACAACTTGTCAAGATGTTTTGGAGAAAAATAAAAACCCGCATTTCTGCGGGTATCAGTCGATAGAACTTATATTAGTTCAAGCCGTTGAGCATACGGGTAAATCTGCTCTTTTTTCTTGATGCGGTGTTCTTCTTAAGAATTCCGTGGGAAACGGCCTGGTCGACTTTCTTAACTGCTTTTGTATATGCTGCAGCTGCTGCTTCTTTATCTCCAGCTTCTACTGCTGCTTCAAAAGCTTTGATAGTTGTCTTCATAGCGCTTTTGAACATTTTGTTCTGAAGAGCTTTCTTTTCACTTACGACAACACGCTTTTTAGCTGATTTAATGTTTGCCATTTAGTCTACCTCCCTCGATATAATATTTATATCAGATTTCCTATGGTTTCGGCCTGAGAGGGCACCTATTCCCGTAAAAAATCAACGATTGCCATAGTATAGTATCACACATTAAATAAAATAGCAAGTACTTTTTTAAGTTACTACTTTTTATTCCCGAAAACGAGTTTTTCTTCTTTTCCTCTTACCATTCTACCAATTGAAATTCCGTAGAAAACCAAGACCAAAAGCATCAAAACAAACGGAAATGCCCAACTTAAAACCACATTAATTGAATATACAAAATTTGCTTTCTCTTCAACGTTTTCAGCTGTGAATTTCCAAAGAGGAAATCTGTCTGAAAGAATCGGAAAAATGACTGATGAAAGCAATACAAAGGAAGTCGGATATCTTGTGACGAAGAACAAAATCAATCCGGCAATAATAGAAATCACTGCCATTAATGGATTTATCACGAGCATCATTCCAGCAAATGTGGAAAAACCACCCGCATTGCCATTTGACTTGAACTTGTAGAAAACGGGAAAATTGTGTCCTAGAATACAGAAGATTCCTGCCAAAATAACGAAACCGCTGCCGGGCATTGCAAACAAACCCCAAGTTGCACACAATATACCTTTGAAAAAATCCAAAAGCAGTGGTATCACTACCCCTTTTGTTCCTGCTTTATTATTTAATTCAAATACGTCGGTTTTGCAATCCAGCCTCTTTGCAAATGATCTGGAAAAGTTAAGGCTTCCTATCAAATATGCTAGGATTACAGTCAACACTGCTCCGACAATATACATTGAAACGGTTCCTGACAATCCAAAAAATCCGGATTGTATAAGTACCAATATGCTCACTTTACATCTTCCCCACGTTCACGAATGATTAGTTTAATCGGTGTTCCTTCAAATCCAAACACTTCTCTCAACTTATTCTCTATATATCTCTGATAAGAGAAATGGAACAGCTCAGCGTTGTTGCAGAAAATAACAAATGTAGGAGGATTGCTGCTTGTCTGAGTCATATAGAAGATTTTCAATCTCTTGCCTCTGTCTGTGGGAGGTTGGACTCTTGTAACTGCTTCGTTTAAGACATCATTCAAAGTTCCTGTAGTAACTCTCTTGCTGCAATTTTCAGCTACTGAGTTAATCATTGGAAACAGCTTATCTACTCTCTGTCCTGTTTTTGCCGAGATGAATTGTATCGGTGCATAATCCATAAAAGCAAGTGCTTGTTTTATTGACGCAGAAAACTTTCTTGTAGTAGAGTCATCTTTTTCAACTATATCCCACTTGTTGACAACAATTATTGACCCTTTTCCTGCTTCATGAGCTATTCCCGCTATTTTTTCATCCTGTTCAGTTATGCCTATGCTTCCGTCTATCATTATGAGGCATACGTCTGCGTTTTCAACAGCACTCTTAGCTCTCAGCACGCTGAATTTTTCTATTCTATCTTCAACTTTTGCCTGGCGTCTCATACCTGCTGTGTCTATAAAGACATAGTTGCCGTATTCATTAGTTAACTTTGTATTAACTGCATCTCTTGTTGTTCCGGCAACTTCCGAGACAATCATTCTGTCCTCACCCAGAACTTTGTTTACAAGAGAACTTTTTCCACTGTTTGGTTTTCCTATTACTGCAACTTTAACTGCGTCGCCATAATCTTCTTCAAACTCCTTTTCAGGTGCAAGATTGACTATTTCGTCGAGCAAGTCTCCTGTACCAGTTCCAGAAATTGATGAAACAGCTATAGGATCTCCATCAAATCCCAATTCGTAGAATTCATAATAAGCTAATGGTTTTTCACCAATTGAATCCACTTTGTTAACAGTTACTATAACGGGCTTTTTGCTCTTTTTGAGCATTTGTCCTATATCTCTGTCATCAGGAGTCAGACCAACTGTAACATCACAAAGAAAAACTATTACATCAGCTGTTTCTATTGCGATATATATCTGATCTCTCATCTTAACATACATCGGTTCATCTGTTTTGGGTTCAAAGCCGCCTGTGTCGATAAGAGTTATAGATTTACCATTCCACTCGGTTTCGTAATATACTCTGTCTCTTGTGACACCGGGAGTATCCTCAACTATAGAGACTCTCTCGCCGCATATTTTATTGAAAAGAGTGCTCTTGCCAACATTTGCACGCCCGACAATTGCTACTGTAATATCTGACATTTTTTCCTCACATTCCCAAGAGGCCGTAAAGCAAATCTCCACCGCTTGGACCATTTGTTTCAATCTTTATATCTAGTATGTTTTCGGCTTCTGTTAAACTCATTCCGCACAAGAATAAATCTCCTTCGTGCCTCAGCATTACTGAAGGTATAAGCAATACTTCGCCCAAAGGCTTACCTTTTAGCTGTTCTGTCAAATCTTTTCCTGTGACAAGTCCGGCAACTGTTACCTGTTCGCCAAAGAAGTTGTTCTTGATTCTGTAAACATGAATTTTAACATTACTGAATTTGTTTTCAACTTCCTCGCACAGTTTTTTGATGCAGTCATAAGCAGCATATCCTGTTGCCACAGAAACTTCTCTTTGTTTATCATATTCATTAATATATTTTAATTCATCCTCAAATTCATTTGTGAATGAAGTTATCATACCTACGCCGTTTTCAATCTGCGGATATCCATCGTAACTCGATTCATCAGGCATTGGTCTTTTTGCTGTTATATAAAACTCATCAGAGCAATAGGCAAGCCCTACTCCTCTTTCCTTTCGGAACATAGTTGAATACATTTCAACTAGATCTATTACCTGTCCGGCTTCCTGCTGGCTGAATGGTTCCAGATGATAAAGATTTTCTCTATGTGCAGTCAATCCCGCCGGAACTATAGCTATACTCTCTACATTACTATATTGAGACAAATCCACGAGTGTTCTTTCAAGTTCAATTCCGTCATTGATTCCTTTGCACAGAACTATCTGGCAATTCATTTTTATTCCGCCTTCATCCAGCGTCTTTAAGAATCTGAGAGAATTGCCTGCATTCTTGTTATTGAGCATCATTACTCTCAATTCAGGATTTGTTGTGTGAACGGAAATATTTACCGGTGTCATTTTCATGTCAATTATTCTTTGAATATCCCGATCTGACAGGTTTGTCAATGTGACATAATTGCCCTGTAAAAATGACAATCTTGTATCATCATCTTTAAAGTATATGGTTTCTCGCATACCTTTTGGATTCTGGTCAATAAAACAAAACACACATTTATTGGCACACGTTCTTTTCTTATCCATCAGGAATGTATCAAATTCAAGACCAATATCGTCGTATTCATCACGCTTCTTTATTTTAAAGTCAAGTATTTCACTATCTCTGCATATTTGAAGTGTCAAAAGCTTTTCACAAATATAGTAACGATAATCTAAAACATCTTTTATTTCTTTTCCGTTTATGGATATGAGTTTATCGCCGGCTTTGATTCCGGCCTTATCTGCATATGACAGTTTTTCTACACTTTCAATACTTACCATATCCATCCCCAAAAGAAGATATATTTCTACCAAATGTTTATTATAACATATTTGGCCGAAAGATAACAATTGCGACAGGTAATATTTACCTGCCGCCAATTGCAATTAGTCTTTCTTTTCAGATTTGTCAGCTACGGAAATAACTTCTTTTCCATCATATGTTCCGCATGACTTACATACTCTGTGAGCGAGATTGTATTCGCCACATTTTGGGCACTTAGTCATTCCGGGAAGTTCAAGTTTCCATACGTTTGAACGTCTTTTGTCTCTTCTGGCTTTTGAGACTTTCCTTTTTGGTACAGCCATATAGACCTCCTCGTTTTATTCAAGTGTTAATCGTTTTCTTCTTTGAGCAATTCGCTCAATTTTGCGAGACGCGGGTCAACGATCTTTTTGTTACAATTACAGCTCTTTGTATTCAAATCAACGCCGCAAACAGGACACAAACCCTTGCAATCCTCTTTACAAAGAATACCATATTGTGGGTATTCAAGTACAACTTGCTCAAAGAATGGAGTAATAATATCTAATTCTCTGTTCTTTATATAAAGACAATCTTCTTCATCATCGGCTTTCATGCCTCTGATTGCTTTTGTCTCAATACAAATATTGAGTACTGCGTGTGCTGGTGTAGCACATCTGGCGCACGGTTCTGAAAAACCTACATCAGAATTACATTCAACATCATAAGATCCATCATCACACAAACTCACTTTTCCTTTTAATACAATAGGAAAGTCGAACTTGGTTTCGGGAAAATCTTTTGTTAATTGAACACAATCTTCTTGTGTCAGATTTAATTCAAATTCAATGCCTTTCGTTGAACCGGTAAGCAATCTGGTTAAGTCAACATTCATTTGAAAAATACCTTTAACACGCACTGCGCCAAAACACAGCATTGTATATTATACATATCGTGTTTTCCTTTGTCAACAATATAATTAGTCACTTTTATAATAAAAAAAGTGCATTTTATTTAATAATGATATTTAGAATTCTATTTTTGACATAAATTTTCTTCACTATTGTCTTTCCTTCAACAGCCTGTGCAACTCTTGAAGACTTCATTGCTTCATTGAGTGCAGTTTCTTCATCGGCATCAAATGGAATCTGAACAGTATCTTTCATCTTTCCAAGTACCTGTACACCGATTGTGACACTTTGTTCAACTGTTTTGCTCTCATCATATTCAGGCCACTTGGTCAAAGAGCACAAGCCCTTTCCGTCAAGTCTCTCCCAAATCTCTTCACTTATGTGAGGAGCGAAAGGACACAACAATGTAACCAATGTCTTCAATTCATCTGTTGTCAGACTTCCAACTTCATATATTTCATTGGTCAACGTCATGAGTGTAGCAATAGCGGTATTGAATTTCATTGATTCAATATCTTCTGAAACCTTCTTAATTGTCTTGTGGAAAGAAGCTTCGAGTTTAGGTGTGACTCCAGTTCCTTTAGCAATAAACATGAGTCCCCAGACTTTATCCAAGAATCTCTTGCATCCCTTAATAGATGATTGAGACCAAGGTGCTGCTTTTTCAAAGTCACCTATAAACATCTCATATGTTCTCAATGTGTCTGCGCCATATTGATCTACTATATCTAATGGATCGACAGTATTGCCTTTGGATTTGGACATCTTTTCTCCGTCTTCACCCAAAATCATACCGTGAGCAGTACGCTTTTTATATGGTTCTCCGCAATGAATTACATTTATGTCATTTAAGAACAATGCCCAGAATCTGGAATAGAGCAAGTGCAATGTAACATGTTCCATTCCGCCATTGTACCAGTCGACAGGCATCCAATAATCAAGTGCCTTAGGATCTGCTATACCTGTTGTGCATTTAGGATCACAATATCTCAAGAAATACCATGAACTTCCTGCCCAGTTAGGCATTGTATCTGTTTCTCTCTTAGCCTTTCCGCCGCAGCATGGACATGTTGTGTTAATCCAGTCTGTAGCTTTGGCAAGAGGCGATTCACCATTATCTGTAGGTTCAAAATCTTTTATATCCGGCAAAGTAAGAGGCAATTGATCTTCAGGGATAGCTACCCATCCGCACTTTTCACAATTTACAAGCGGTACGGGTTCGCCCCAATATCTCTGTCTGGAGAATACCCAGTCACGAAGTTTATAGTTTGTCTTCTTATGTCCTATTCCCTTTTGAGTGAGCCATTCTGTGATTTTTTCTTTTGCTTCACTGACTTCAAGTCCGTTGAGGAAATCTGAATTGACTAGTTTTCCTGTTGCAACATCCGTGAATGCTTCTTCTTCAACATTTCCGCCTGCAACAACTTCGATTATAGGCATATTGAATGCTTTGGCAAAATCCCAGTCTCTTGAATCGTGAGCAGGAACTGCCATGATTGCGCCTGAACCGTAAGTTGACAAAACATAGTCAGAAACGAATATTGGTATCTCTTTTCCGTTAGCCGGGTTAACAGCAGCTACACCTTCAAGTTTTACACCTGTTTTTTCTTTTACGATTTCTGCTCTTTCAAAGTCGGATTTCTTCTGAGCTTCTTCTTTATATGCCATAATCTCAGAATAGTTGCTCAATTTGTCCTTCCATTTTTCAATGAGAGCATGTTCGGGTGCCATAACCATGTATGTTACGCCGAATATGGTATCAGGTCTAGTAGTGTAAACAAGCAAGTCATCGCCTGCTGTGGTTCCAAAATTGATTTCAGCGCCATAAGATCTTCCAATCCAGTTAATTTCCTGGGTCTTTACTCTTTCAATGAAGTCCAGATCTTTTAATCCATCTATCAATTTGTCTGCATATTCAGTTATTTTGAGCATCCACTGACTCTTGACTTTGTGTACAACTTCTCCGCCGCATCTCTCGCATCTGCCATCAACGACTTCTTCATTTGCAAGAACAACTTTACATGAAGTACAGAAGTTTACACTCATTTCCTTTTTGTAAGCCAATCCTGCTTTAAAGAACTGGAGGAAAATCCACTGTGTCCATCTGTAATAATCAGGGTCAGATGTATTAATTTCTTTAGACCAGTCGAAGCTGAATCCGAGCATCTTCAATTGTTTTGTGAAGTGCTCAATATTATTCTTTGTAACTATGGATGGATGAATGTGGTTTTTTATTGCATAGTTTTCAGTCGGCAAGCCGAATGCGTCCCAACCAATCGGAAACAATACATTGTATCCCTGCATTCTTCTCTTTCTTGAGACTATATCCATAGCAGTGTACGGACGCGGGTGACCGATGTGAAGACCAACGCCCGATGGATATGGAAATTCTACAAGACTGTAGAACTTAGGCAATGTGAAATCATTTTTGGTTTCAAATGCCTTTTTTTCTTCCCATATCTTTTGCCATTTAGGCTCAATTTCTTTAAAATCGTATGTCATTAGTCGGCCTCTTTTCCGGAGTTGAGAGTAACTTCACTTGCTCCGCTCCAGAGTTTTTCCAATTTATAGAATTCTCTCATGTCCTTGTGGAATATATGTACCATAACATGAGCATAATCCATTACTACCCAAGTTCCTTCAGCAAAACCATCAATATTGAGAGGGCTGAGTTCTCTCTCTTTGAGTTTCATCTCAAGTCTTCCTGAAATAGATTTTATTTGTGTTGATGAGTTTCCGGTGCAAATAACAAGATAATCTGTTACAACAGTTTTATCTGAAACTGTAATCAACTTGATATCCTGTGCTTTCATCTCATCTAATTCTTCAACTATTGCTTTTACTAATGTATCAGCATCAGCATTTGCCAATGAAGGCAATACATTTTTCTTTTCTTCTGCCATATTAACCTCAAGATTTATAATAATCGTTTATGTATTCTTCTTCACTTTCTGTTGAAGTAAAGAATCCATTTTTGTCAAAATTGTCTGCTTCTAAAGCTTTTCCCGGATTTAGATATTTATTTACATCTTCAAGTGCATTCTTCTTGTTCAAAACATAGTATCCCCATAACTTTGTATCAGGATCCTGAACAGGTGAACCAGATATTGTCTTTATGTTGACCTTCGAAGAATCAACGCCATACATAGACTTAATCATATCAACAATTTCGCCTACTTTTGCATTTGTAACAACTGAACTATAGAGTTCTGTAGCAATTGAAACGAGGGAATCCTGAGGAATATTTTTCATAACCTGTTTAATCATTTCGTTCAAGAAGTTAGCTCTTAAATCAATTCTGTCAAGATCGCCCTTGGTGTAACCGGTTCTGTATCTGATTAATTGTTCTGCCATGTCGCCGTTCAGTTTTTGTTTTCCGGCTTTTAAGTGAATGTGTAAATCCTGAACATCATCATCGTAATCCATATCTTCAGGAACGTTATATTCTATTCCGCCTACTTTGTCTACGATGTATACAAATGCATCTGTGTCAACAAGCACGTAAAAGTCTATCGGTACACTCAAACCATCCGACAATTTCTTTGAGACATCGCCGAGTGCAGATGTCCTTGCCTGGTTGTTGCCCTGTCCTACGGTGTTCTTATAATAACTAAGTGAAGCAGCATACATTGAATTTGCTTTGCTTATATTAGAATAACCGCCAACTGTTTTGTTAATATATGTATCTCTTGGCAGTTGAAGGATATTCAACGTACCTTTATTTTCATCAACTTGAACCAACATCATTACATCGGTACTTGATGAAACATCATCAACACCCAAAATCATAATGTTATATACGGGTTTGTTTACGCCTTTTGATAGTATTGAATCTACCACTGCAAATACTACCAATGCGACTATTAGTACTGCCAATAATATTATAACTACCTTCAATACTGTTGCTGTGCTTGCTCTTGCCATTTTTTATTCCTCCGAATTAATTAATGAATTCCAAAGTGGAATTATTCTGTCATCTATTTCTCTTTTTCTTTGCGTCAGATGATTCAACGTGCTCTGCAAACTGAACAAGATTGATTCATCCAATATCTTTAAAAGTTCTTCAGTATTTTTAACTTCTTTACACCTATCGTAAAAAAACTGTCTCAATTCTTTACAGCTGGCATGCTCTCTTTTTGGCTCTATAAAGTCTGCCAAATACAAAAGCTTGTCTATAAGGTTCATTCCTAACTTTCCTGTAGTATGACACCCAACAGCTGAAAATACTTTGTCATCTACGATCTCATTTCCAAATACTTCGCGTGCAAACAGACACCCTGTATCCTGATGCATAATAGGCATAGGATCGCTTGGCTTTTTGTTTGTCTTAATGCCGTATTTATCACAAAGCTTCAATTGTTCTTCTCCGCTGAAATCTTTTGTTATGTCATGAATGATAGCAGCTTTTTTAAGTGCAAATGAATCTTCATCATTCATACAGAACAGCTGGGACAACTTGGTTGCTTCTTCATATACGCTGTAAGAATGAAGATATCTGGATTCTGTTTCGTATTTTTTAATTTCGTTTTTCAGATAAGATAATACCTGATTTCTTTCATCTTCCATAAGCATTCTTAATGTATTCACAAACTCCTCTTGGTACGAATTTGCTTATGTCCTTTCCTTCTGAAATCATGTTTCGTATTTCAGTTGAAGATATTTCATATGGATCGCTTTTCAGTATCAGTATATTCGCTTTATATTTGTTTTCAAATTCTTCTTTTTTTGAATAAATGTTCTGGATTTGTTTTAAATCCGAGTCATTTCTCAATACTAAGCACAATGTGCACATCTTGAAAAGTTCTTCAAACTTGTACCATTCATCAAATGACATGAACATATCTGTGCCGCATAATAAGAACAAGCTGTCGCTTTCGTTTGAAAACTCTTTTAATGTGTAATATGTGTAGCTTTTTTCTTGTCTGTTTATTTCGAAATCTGAAATTTCAATTTTTGAATTGGCTTCATCATCTTTTGGAAAAGCCGCTTTTGTCATCTCCAGTCTCTGCTGAGGAGTAAACTGATCTGACGGTGTTTTGTGCGGCGGCTTTCCGGCCGGAATAACATACAACTTGTCCAAGCGGCACTCTTTGATGAAATTGTGCGCCGCATTCACATGGCCATTGTGAATCGGAGCAAACGTGCCACCGAATATACCTACTCTCACAGTGTCTTTATCATGAGACTGTATTGTTTATGCTTTTGGGATTCTTTATATAATGTAAATCTTGAACCAATTGCACAAACACAATCTGCTCCTATTTTTTCGGCTATTTCATCGCCTGTTTCTCTGGCAGAAAGACCACTGTTTTCGAGAACTCTTCCTTTTACCAATTCTCTTGCTTCAAGTGCGTCTTCAATCTGCTTCAGCATGTTTTCGTTTATTCCGCCCTTGCCAATTTGAAAAATTGTCTCAAGTCCATTCGCTTTCCCTCTCAGAAAAGCTCTTTGCTTACCGGTAATCATATAATGTTTAATCTCCTCTTGAATTCAGATTCGAACAATTTCAATGCTATTGCTCTGTGACTGACTGAATTTTTTTCTTCAGGGCTTATTTCAGCAAATGTTTTGTTAAATTCCGGGAAGAAGAACAGCGGATCATATCCAAAACCGCCTTTGCCTCTTCTCTCTCGGATTATCAGTCCGGAACAAACACCCTTGCAGCAAAACTCTTCGCCTTCAGGTGTTACGCAAGCTATGACACAAACATATCTTGCGGTTCTCTCTTCATTTGGAACATCTTTTAATGCATCAAGTAACTTGTCATTATTTTTTTCATCATCACATGGTTCACCTGCATATCTTGCAGAATACACACCCGGAGCACCATTTAAATAATCTACGCACAGTCCTGAGTCATCAGCTAAACCAATATATCCCATACTGGCTGCAACTCTGGCCTTAATCAAAGCATTTTCTTCAAATGTTTTTCCATCTTCGACAATTTCTTTGTCATATCCAATATCCATGAAGGTTTTGAACTGAAATTTTGTGTCTTTAAGTAATTGTCCGAATTCTCTAGCCTTATTCTTATTGTGAGTGGCTATTAAAATATCATACATAATCAGTTACCGAACAACGCGCTGACAAATTCGTCAGGGTTAAATTTCTGGAAATCGTCTACTTTTTCACCGACTCCTATGTATTTGACAGGAACACCTAATTCTTCTCTGATTGAGAAAACTATTCCACCCTTTGCAGTGCCATCAAGTTTAGTGAGTATTATGCCAGTGAGCTCGGCAACATTTTCAAACTCTTTTGCCTGAATAACTGCATTCTGACCTGTTGTTGCATCCAATACCAGAAGAGTCTCTCTTACGCAATCCGGAAGTTCTCTGTCTATGACTCTGTTAATCTTTCCGAGTTCATCCATAAGGTTCTTCTTATTGTGGAGTCTTCCTGCTGTGTCAATTATGAGAACATCTGCCTGACGCTTCTTAGCTGCTGAAGCTGCATCGTAAACAACGGCAGCCGGATCAGAACCTTCGTTTCCTTTAATAATGTCGACACCGACTCTTTGAGCCCATATAGTCAATTGTTCAGCTGCAGCTGCTCTGAAAGTATCTGCAGCAGCCAAAACAACCTTTTTATTTTCTTCTTTCAGCATTGAACTGATTTTGGCAATGGAAGTAGTCTTTCCAACCCCGTTAACACCTATGACCAATATTACGGTCATCTTGCCGGGTTCAAAAGAAATCTCTCCGCCTTCGCCTATGCAGTCACGCAATATCTGAAATAATTCTTGTTTAGCCTGTTGGCCGTCAGTAATTCTCTTTGCTTTTAAAGTGTCTCTGAGATTGTCCAGGATTTTCTCCGTCATCTCAACTCCGACATCACTTGTTATAAGCAACTCCTCAAGTTCATCAAACAAGTCTTCGTCAATTCTGACAAACGCCCTGAAGATGTTTTCTATTCCGTCGGCCAAAGCCTTTTTTGTTTTTTGTAATCCAGCCTTAAGTTTCTCAATAAATTTCACTTGAACTCAGACCTAACCTTTCCTCTATTTCAGAAACATCAATTGAAAGGATGTCTGAAATACCTTTTTCATGCATTGTAACTCCGTAAATTGTATCTGCAGCAGCCATTGTTCCACGTCTGTGCGTGATTATAACAAACTGTGTCTTATCTGCATAGTTCTTGACGTAATCTGCAAATTTATCTACGTTTACTTCGTCAAGTGCTGCTTCAATTTCATCCAGAATACAGAATGGTGACGGGTTAACTTTCATAATGGCAAAGTACAATGCGATAGCAATAAATGCCTGTTCACCACCTGACAACAACGTCATACTCTTGATATTCTTGCCCGGCAGAGCAACATTGATTTCTATTCCGCAATTGAGCACATCAACAGGATCAAGCAATTTGACTTCAGCAGATCCGCCTCCGAACAATTGTTTGAATACTTCATCAAAGTTGATGTTGATTTGTTTCATCGTATTTGTGAAA
>JAEEKG010000089.1 GCA_016282315.1 Clostridiales bacterium
GATAATCCTCACAAAATCACAGATACAAAAAGAGACATTGCAAGAGTAATGACAGTTCTTCGTTCAAAGAACGATGAGCAATGATCTGTAGAGAGGAGTAAAAGATGAGCGAAGTACAAGAAAGATCTCTCAGAAAAACGAGAGTAGGCAAAGTCGTAAGCGATAAGATGGACAAGACAATTGTAGTCGCAATCGAAGACAATGTTAAACATCCGAAGTACGGCAAAGTCATGAAAAGAACAGTAAAAATTAAGGTGCATGATGAAAACAACGAGTGCACCGTCGGCGATAAAGTCAGCGTCATGGAAACAAGACCTCTTTCCAAAGAGAAAAGATGGCGTCTTGTATCTGTGATCGAAAAGGCAAAATAATATCTGCAGTGCAGGGTGCAGCGTACATTATATATGTATGAATCCCGTGAGATGCAGAATTTAAGGAGGAAATCACAGTGATACAACAGCAGTCACTTATGAATGTCGCCGACAACACAGGCGCAAGAGAACTCATGTGCATTCGTGTGCTCGGCGGTACCGGAAGAAGATATGCCGGTGTCGGAGACGTTGTAGTATGTGCGGTTAAAAAGGCCGCTCCCGGCGGACAAGTCAAAAAAGGCGAAGTCGTTAAGGCAGTTATCGTACGCACCGTCAATCCAATAAAACGTGCTGATGGTTCAACAGTCAGATTTGACGAAAACGCAGCAGTTATTATAAAAGAAGATAACACACCCAGAGGTACACGTATCTTTGGACCTGTAGCCAGAGAATTGAGAGAAAAAGATTATCTTAAGATTCTTTCATTGGCTCCGGAAGTACTATAATAGGAGGCTAACATGAATAAAGTTCACGTAAAAAAAGGCGATACAGTTATAGTTGTTTCCGGTAACGATAAGGGTAAAGTAGGCAAAGTTGTCGAAGTATCCCCAAAAGAAGGAAAAGTTATCGTTGAAAAAGTAAATGTACAGACAAAACATGTTAAAGCAAGAAAACAGAATGACCCAAGCGGAATCATGGAAGTTGAAGGCGCTATTTATGCATGCAAAGTTGTTCCGTACGTAAAATCAGGCGAAACAAAAGCCACAACAACTACTACAAAAGCTAAGACTACAAAGTCAAAAGCTAAAAAGACAGAAACTAAATAAGGAGGAACGGAATAATGTCAAGAATGAAAGAATATTATCTTAAGAACGTTGCTCCGGAACTCCAGAAACAGTTCAATTATAAGAGCCCAATGCAGATTCCGAAGTTCGATAAGATAGTTATCAACGTAGGTGCTGGCGACGGCAAGGACAACGCTAAAGTAATCGACACTGTAATTGAAGAATTAACAACAATTGCAGGTCAGAGAGCAGTTCCAACATACGCAAGAAAATCAGTAGCTAACTTCAAAGTTAGAGCCGGCATGAAGATCGGTGCTAAGGTTACACTTCGTGGCGACAGAATGTACGATTTTATTGATAGACTCTTCTCACTTGCACTTCCACGTGTTCGTGACTTCAGAGGAATCAATCCAAACGCATTTGATGGCCGTGGCAACTATTCACTTGGCCTTAAAGAACAGCTCATATTCCCTGAAATCGAGTACGATAAGATCGACAAGATCAGAGGTATGGACATTAACTTTGTTACAACTGCTACAACAGATGAAGAAGCTAAGGCTTTGCTCACATTGATGGGCGCGCCTTTCTCCAAGTGAAAAGGAGTTAACTAATGGCTAAATTATCAATGAAACTCAAACAGCAGAGACCTGCTAAGTTTTCTACAAGAAAGTATAACAGATGTAAAATATGCGGTAGACCGCATGCTTATCTCCGTAAATACGGTATATGCAGAATCTGCTTCCGCGAGCGCGCTTACAATGGTGAAATACCTGGCGTAAGAAAAGCTAGCTGGTAATAATTATCAAAAGCTCCATCTTGTCGGTAGGAAAGTTTATCTTTAACCCCCGACACGCCGTCGGCAAATTGCCGGCAGCAAGGATAAGCATAGGGAATATTCCCAAAACTTAAAACACTTGCATTAAAGGAGGAAAATCAAATGCAAATTTCAGACGTAATTGCAGATATGCTTACACGCATCAGAAACGCTGCAAACGCCAAACATGAAACCGTTGACATTCCTGCTTCTAACATGAAGAAATCTATTGCAGATATCTTGGTTGAAGAGGGCTACATTTCCGGTTATCAGGTTATCGAAGACGGAAAACAGGGAACAATCAGAGTTACCCTTAAGTACGGCAAAGGCAAAACAAAGACAATCCAGGGACTCAGAAGAGTTTCTAAACCAGGTCTTCGTGTTTACTCAACATGTGAAGAAATGCCAAAGGTTCTCAACGGACTCGGCATTGCAATCGTATCTACATCTAAGGGCGTAGTTACTGACAAAAAAGCTCGTGAGCTTGGCGTCGGCGGCGAAGTTCTTGCATTCGTATGGTAATCGGGAGGAATTGACATGTCAAGAATTGGTAGAAAATCAATTACAGTTCCTGCTGGTGTTGATGTAAAAATCGAAGGCAACACAGTTTGCGCTAAGGGTCCAAAGGGCGAACTCTCAACAACATTTAATCCAATGATCAGCGTTAAGCTTGACAATGGTGTTATAACTGTTGAACGTCCGGACGATTCCAATATGAGCAAATCACTTCACGGAACAACAAGAACAATAATCAACAACTTGATTACAGGTGTTCATGAAGGATACTCACAGAAGCTTCTCCTTGTTGGTGTAGGTTACAAAGCTGCACTTCAGGGACAAGACCTCAACTTATCTCTTGGATATTCACATCCAGTGATTTTCAAAGCTGAAAACGGCATTACATTCGAAGTACCGGATTCAACAACAGTAGTTGTTCACGGTGCAAGCAAACAGGCAGTTGGCGCAATCGCAGCTAACATTCGTGCAAAGAGACCACCTGAGCCATATCTTGGTAAGGGCGTCAAGTATGACGGTGAAAAGATTCGCCGCAAAGCTGGTAAAGCTAGCAAATAATGAAAGGAGCGGACAATTATGGTATCAAGAAAAGACAGTAATCAAGCACGTCTTAAACGTCATAAGAGAGTTAGAGCTAAAATCTCCGGTACTCCAGACAGACCGCGCCTTTGTGTTTATCGTTCACTCGCTCACATCAGCGCACAGCTTATAGACGATGTAAATGGTGTTACAATAACATCAGCTTCAACTTATGAAAAAGATTTCAATGAATACGGTGGCAATCAGGAAGCTGCTAAGAAGGTCGGAAAGATCATAGCAGAAAGAGCTCTTGATAAGGGACTCAAGACAATCGTATTCGATCGTGGCGGTTATGTATATACAGGCCGCGTTAAAGCACTTGCAGACGGCGCCCGTGAGGGCGGCCTGGAATTTTGATAGGAGGGAAACATGGCTAGAATTTACGTAAATCCAGAAACATTAACTGAGAAAACAGTAGCTACAAACCGTGTATCCAAGACTGTCAAAGGTGGTCGTATCGGACGTCAGACAGCAATCATGGTAGTAGGTGACTACAATGGTCACGTAGGCTACGGACTTGGCAAAGCAATGGAATTCCCGGAAGCAATCCGTAAGGGAATCGAAGATGCCAAGAAAAACATTATTGAGGTTTCACTCAATAACAACACAATACCTCACGAAATAATCGGCAAATACGGTGCAGCAAGAGTATTGCTCAAACCGGCTGCTCCTGGTACAGGTATCATCGCTTCAGGAACAGTACGTGCCGTTGTTGAAATGGCAGGAATTAAAGACATCAGAGCTAAATGCCTCCGTTCAAGTAATCCTACCAACGTGGTTAAAGCAACATTTGCAGGACTCAGTGCACTCCGCACAGCTGATCAAATCGCAGCAGTCCGTGGCAAGAACAAAGACTAATTTGGAGGGGTAATACGATGGAAAAAATCAAAATTACTTTGACAGGTAGCCTTATTGCTGCTAAACCGAATCAAAAAGCTACAGCTAAATCTCTCGGTCTGAGAAAGATCGGTGATTCAACTGTACAAAACAAAGACGCTTCAGTATTGGGTAAAGCGAAAGTTATCGCTCACCTCGTAAAAGTTGAAGATGCTGAATAAGCATCCGCAATTGCGTCAATAATCACGTTATAAGGAGGAAAAACCAAAATGAAGCTTAACGAACTTAGCCCTGCAGTCGGCTCCGTTACACCAGCTTGGCGTAAAGGTAGAGGCGTAGGTTCCGGAAACGGAAAAACAGCAGGAAAAGGGCACAAAGGTCAGAACGCAAGATCAGGCGGTGGTGTCCGCATTGGTTTTGAAGGTGGTCAAATTCCGCTTTACAGAAAGCTCCCAAAGAGAGGATTCAATAATAGATTTGCAGTTAAATACTCAACTGTAAACGTTTCAGATCTCAATGTCTTTGCGGATGGCGATGTTGTAACAGTTGAAGATCTTGTACAAAAGAAAATCGTTAGAAAAGTAAATGATGGTGTTAAAGTACTTGGCCGTGGACCTATCGAAAAGAAGCTCACAGTTAAGGCTCATGCATTTACAGCCGGTGCCAAAGAGCTTATTGAGCAGGCAGGCGGAAAGTGCGAGGTGATCTAATTGTTTAGAACACTTCAGAATGCATGGAAGGTACCAGAGATTAGAACTAAGATTCTTTTCACACTCTTCATCTTGCTCATTTATAGAATAGGTGCTGCTTTGCCTGTTCCTTTTACAGACAACACAGTACTCAGAATTGCAGAAATGTACGGCGCAGGTTCAGTATTTACTTACTTGAACATCTTGTCAGGTGATGCTTTCTCAAAGGCAACATTGTTTGCTTTGTCTGTTTCACCATACATCACTGCACAAATCGTTATTCAGTTGCTTACAGTTGCTATTCCTGCTCTTGAACGTCTTTCAAAAGAAGGCGAAGAAGGCAGAAAGAAAATCAACAAGATTACTCGTTATCTCACAGTAGTTCTTGCACTGATAACATCTTATGGATATTATTCCATACTCACTTCAAGTCAGATCACAGCTGCATATGGCAATATAGTTTACCAGGCTGAAGGATTCTGGAAATTCTTTGTAGCTGCAACTATTATCCTTTGCTATACAGCAGGCGCAATGTTAATCATGTGGCTCGCTGAAAAAGTTGATGAACAAGGACTTGGAAACGGCGTTTCAATGATCCTCTTTGCAAATATAGTTACAGGACTTCCATCCACAATTTCTACATTTGCAACACAGATCTCTGAATACCTCAAGGGCGACAATGCTTACCTTGCAGTTGCAATAGTGCTTAGCGTTCTTGCAGTTGTTATCGTTGTCGGATCAATTCTGTTTGTTGTATTCATGTCAGATGCAGAAAGACGTATTCCTGTTCAATACGCAAAGCGTGTTGTCGGTAGGAAGATGTACGGCGGACAGAACTCAAATCTCCCAATCAAACTTAATATGTCAGGTGTTATGCCGATAATCTTTGCTAACACAATTGTTTCACTGCCGGTTACGATACTTTACTTTGTCGGACCTAAAGAGGGAACATTCTGGTATAGCGTTCAGAGAGCACTTGGCTCTGACAGCTGGATTTATAGTTTGATATTGTTCCTTTTAATTATAGGATTTGCTTACTTCTATACGTCGATTTCTTTCAATCCTGTAGAAGTATCAAACAACCTTATGCAGCAAGGCGGCTCAATTCCTGGTATCAGACCTGGAAAACCAACAGCTCAGTTCATCAAGAAAGTTCTTAATAAAGTTGTCCTCATGGGCGCTTTCTTCCTTGGAATCGTAAGCTGCGTACCGCTTATCATTAACATAATCTCAGTAGATTTGTTCAAAGTTGGTCTCGGTATCGTATCATTCTCAGGTTCAACACTTCTCATCGTAGTTGGCGTTGTTCTTGAAGTATTCCGCGATCTCGAATCTCAGCTCGCACTGCGTCACTATAAGGGATTCCTTAATTAACAAACTATCTTTCACGTGTCCGGAATTTGTTCCGGATACGTGAGAGCAGACACGGAGGTAAAACTATGAAACTAATGTTTCTGGGCGCTCCAGGTGCCGGAAAAGGAACACAAGCTGAAATAGTATCAGAGAAATATTCAATTCCTGCTATATCTACAGGAGCTTTGCTCAGAGAAGCTATGGCAAACGGAACTGAACTCGGTACATTAGCTAAAAAATATGTTGATTCGGGATCACTTGTTCCTGATGAAGTAATAATTGGTTTAGTGAAAGAAAGATTGGCCGAAAAGGATTGTGCCAATGGCTATATTCTTGATGGATTTCCAAGAAATGTTTCTCAGGCAGAAGCACTTGACCAAATGGGTATCAAACTTGACTTAGTCATAGATATTCATGTTTCTGATGAAAGAATAGTTAAGCGCATGTCCGGTAGAAGAGTTTGCAAGGATTGCGGCAGATCTTATCACACAGAATCAAGCCCTTCAAAAGTTGAGGGTGTATGCGATGTTTGTAACGGAGAACTTCTTTTCAGAAAAGATGACGATCCTGTCGTTGTTAAACACAGATTGGAAGTTTATCATGAACAAACTGAGCCATTAATAAACTATTATTCAAAAAAAGGTGTCCTCGTGACAGTTGAAGGACAAGAGGAAAAAGCTGAAACAACGAAGCTCACTCTTGCCGAAATAGATAAGGTCAGAAACAAATGATCATAATCAAAAATAACGAACAGCTGGATTTGATGAGAATCGCAGGAAGAATTACCGGAGAGGCAATTCTTGTCGGTAGAGATCACATCAAAGAAGGCGTTTCTACAGCTTACATAGACAAAGTAATTCGCGAATATATTGAACGTTGCAACTGCAAACCGACGTTTCTTGGATACGGTGGTTTTCCTGGAGCTGTTTGCGTTAGCGTAAACGATGAAGTAATCCATGGAATACCGAGTCCGGACAGAATCCTTCACGAAGGAGATATTGTCAAGATTGACTGCGGTGCCGAATACAAGGGATATACAGGCGACAGTGCAAATACGTTCCCGGTCGGAAAGATTTCCGATGCGGCAGCAAAACTCATAGAAGCCACTAAAGAGAGTTTCTTCAGAGGAATAGCTCAGGCGAAAGCCGGTGGCAGAGTTGGAGACATCGGAGCTGCCGTAAGCGAATATGCTGAATCAAAAGGATATGGAGTTGTACGTCAGTATGTAGGTCATGGAGTTGGCAAGGATCTTCATGAAGACCCGGAGGTTCCGAACTTCGGAACAAGGGGAAGAGGTCCTAGACTCTATGAAGGAATGACAATAGCAGTTGAACCGATGATTACAATGGGTTCATACAGGGTAAGAACACTATCTAATGATTGGACTGTTGTTACATGTGATGGCTCATTGGCTGCTCATTATGAACATTCTATAGTTATTACTGATGGAGAACCCGAATTGCTCACAAAAGTAGAGTGAATTAATCGGAGGATTAGATGCCAAAAGATGACGTCATTGAGTTCGAAGGAAAAGTTGTTGAAGCATTGCCTAACACAACATTTAAAGTAGAACTACCAAACAAACATATCGTAACAGCTCAGATTTCTGGGAAGTTGCGTATGAACTATATCAGAATCGTACCCGGTGACCGTGTAACGGTCGAAGTCTCAGTATATGACTTGTCAAAAGGTCGTATTACCTGGAGATTGCAGGGCGAATGATCAAAATTACCGAAAGGAATGGTGAATTAATATGAAAGTCAGACCTTCCGTCAAAAAAATGTGCAGCAAATGCAAGATAATCAAAAGACATGGAAATGTAATGGTTATCTGTGAAAACCCAAAACACAAGCAGAGACAAGGCTGATCCCTTAAGAAAAGGAGGAAACAAATATGGCTCGTATAGCTGGCGTAGAATTACCTAACCAGAAAAGAGTTGAAATTGGTTTGACATATATCTACGGTATTGGTAGAACAACGTCAAATCAGATTCTTGCAAAAACAGGTGTTAATCCTGATACACGTTGCAAGGATTTAACAGAAGAAGAAGTATCAAAACTTCGTGATGAAATCGAAAATTCACATAAAGTTGAAGGTGCTCTCCGTACAGAAGTTTCAATGGATATAAAGAGAATTATTGAAATTGGAAGCTACCGTGGAACAAGACACCTTAAAGGCCTTCCGGTTCGTGGACAGAGAACAAGAACAAATGCCAGAACCAGAAAAGGTAAAGCAAAGACAATTGCTAACAAGAAGAAATAAGGAGTGACAGAGACAAATGGCTAAAACTGAAAAAAAGACAGTTAAAAAACGCCGCGACCGTAGAGTCGTTGAAAACGGCGTAGCTCATATCCGTGCTACTTACAACAATACAATCGTAACAATCACTGATACAAACGGAAACGCAGTTGCATGGGCATCTGCAGGCGAACTCGGTTACAGAGGCGCTAGAAAGTCTACAGCATTCGCAGCTCAGGTTGCAGCAGAAGCAGCAGCTAAAACAGCTTTCGATAACGGCATGAAGACAGTTGAAGTTTATGTCAAAGGACCTGGCCAGGGCAGAGAATCTGCAATCAGAGCTCTTGCTACACAGGGACTTCAAGTTACACTGATCCGTGACGTCACACCCGTTGCTCACAATGGATGCAGACCTCCAAAGATCAGAAGAGTATAATTGGAGGATAATATGGCTATAGATAGAGTTCCAGTTGTAAAAAGATGCAGATCTCTTGGTCTTGAACCTGCATATATAGGAAGCGACAAAAAGGCTTCTAACAGAACGACCAAAAAGAACACAAAGAAATCAAGTGAATACGGAATTCAGCTTAAAGAAAAACAAAAAGCTAAATTCATTTACGGTGTACTTGAAAAACAGTTCCGTCTCTATTTTGAAAAAGCTTCAAACATGAGCGGACAGGCTGGTGAAAACCTTTTGATTTTACTTGAATCAAGACTTGATAGTGTTGTATTCAGAATGAACCTTGCCAGAACAAGAAGAGAAGCTCGTCAGGTTGTTGGACATGGTCATTTCACAGTAAATGGAAAGAATGTTAACATTCCTTCTTATCTTGTAAAGGCGGGAGATGTTATCCAGCTGAAAGAAAAATACAAAACAAATCAGCTTTATAAAGATATTCTCGAATCAACAGATGGCAGAATTGCTCCAAACTGGCTTGATGTAGACAAAGAAGCATGCAAAGCTACAGTTACAGCACTTCCAACAAGAGATCAGATTGACGTTCCAGTAAACGAACAGGCAATCGTCGAGTTGTATTCCAAATAATGTGTTTATTGTGCAACTTGTTTGTTTTTTGCATTCAAGGTGCACGGTATGCATAATATTTACGAATACTACAATATCAGGAGGGATAATTAATGATAGAGATGATAGAAAAACCGAAGATAAGTGTTGTCGACCAGAGCGAAGACGGCAGAAGTGCATCTTTTGTCGTAGAGCCTCTTGAAAGAGGTTTTGGCACAACTCTAGGCAATGCCCTCAGAAGAGTACTTTTAAGTTCTCTCAATGGTGTTGCAGTTGTCAGCATACGCATAAGTGGTGGTGGACAGGACATTCTTCACGAAATCTCAACTGTTCCGGGTGTCAAGGAAGACGTTTGTGAAATAGTACTCAACGTTAAGGGTATTGTTGCACAGCTTCATTCTCAGACTGCTAAGACAGTGTCAATCGATGTTACCGGTGCGTGCGAAGTAACTGCCGGAGATATCGTTAGTGACGATGAACTTCATATTCTTAATCCTGAATTACATATTGCTACCGTAAGTAGTGGTGTACATTTCCATATGGATCTTACTTTTGATCATGGCCGTGGTTATGTTTCACAGGAAAAGAATAAGCAAGATTATTCCGCCGGTCAACTCGGCGTAATATACGTTGATTCAATCTTTACACCTGTTTACAATGTCAACTATAAGGTTGAAAACACTCGTGTAAAGAATATTACCGATTACGACAAACTCACATTAAATGTTCTCACAAATGGAACAATCTCCGCTCAGGAGGCAGTTTCATTGGGTGCCAAGATACTCAACGACCACCTCAACTTCTTTGTTGAATTGTCCGATGAAGCTAAGAATGCTGAATTTATGGCTGAAGCTCAGGAATCAACAAAGGATAAAGAACTTGAGATGACCATTGAAGAACTTGACCTTTCACAGCGCAGTTATCACAGTTTGAAGCGTTCACTCATAGATACTGTTGGTGATTTGACAAATAAATCTGAGGCTGAACTTATGAAATTCAGAAACCTCGGAAAGAAATCACTTGAGGAAATTAATGCTAAACTTCATTCACTCGGCCTTTCATTGCGCAGAGATGATGAATGAGTTGATGAGTTAAGTAACCCGGTCCTTTTCAAAATATTTTAAGGAGGATTAATCAGTATGTCCGGAACTAGAAAACTTGGCAAACCAACAGCTGCCAGGGTATCTATGATCAGAGGTATGGTTACATATCTCATTGAAAACGGCTCTGTTGAAACAACACTTTCAAGAGCAAAAGAAGTCAGAATAATGGCTGACAAAATGATTACACTCGGCAAAACAAATACATTGGCTTCACGCCGTCAGGCTTTATCTTATATAACAAAAGAAGAAGTAGTTAAGAAATTGTTTGATGAGGTTGCTCCTCAGTATGCCGAAAGAAATGGTGGATATACAGCTATATACAAGCTCGGACCACGTCGTGGTGATGCAGCTGAGATGGCTCTTATCAAATTAGTGTAATTACCATAAAATAATAAGAATTACTAAACGGCTTGATTCCGAATAACAAAGGAATCAGGCCGTTTGCTTTTTTTGAGATCAATGGACCATTATTGTCGGTTCTGGTTGCTTTAAATGAAGCCAGGGGATTGTTTTGGTTTACATGAACATTATCATATATATCGGAAGCGTTGTTATCCCGTTTTTTTCCTCCACTATATTTTTGTTTCCGAATACATATCCTTTTTCTATTTTGTAGGGGCCATTTTTGTCAATCAGTCTGGGTAATGCTCTGAAATTATTCTGATCATTTCCTGACTTGATTTCTATTGGTACAATGCCCAGGTTGTTGTAGTCGTTGATCAAAAAATCCACCTCGCCTGTTTTGCGGCTGTCGAAGTAAAATAGTTCGTGTCCGTGAGTAAGGAGTTCCATTGCGGATATAGTCTCATACACAGAACCAAGATTTACTCCTTTATCGTTATTTAATACAGCTGAAACATTGGTTTTGTACAGGATATTTGTTAATAGACCAACATCATTGTAATATGCTTTTATCAGGCTTTTGCTGGTACTTTCGCTCAATGGAAAAACGGGATTTGATACTGCTCTTGTTCCAAGGCAGATGCCCGAATCGAACAAATAATCAAATTCGTCCTCATATTTATCAAAATTTGAATTTATCTTCTTTTCTATTGATTTGAATTGAACTCTTTTGACTTTATTTGACATGTAAGAAGAGAGCGAATCATATATTCTTCTGATTTTTAGACTATGTTCCATGTCATATTTTGAGCAGTCGTCTTTATAATACTCATATATTTCGGTTTGAACTCTCCTCATTGCAGATACATTTCTGTTGGTGACATATTCTTTTACTGCATCCGGCAGGCCGCCGCTCAGCAGATAATCTTTGAACAGACTTAAAGTATGATTATGAATGCCGTCATTGACTGGCTCAGTATTTTCAAAACAGTTCTTGAGATAATTTATAGAATCAACTCCATAGTTGTTTGCCCACAAGAATTCTTCAAAATCCATCGGATACATTCTTTGTTCTGTAATAGAGCCCATTGGAATGAAAGAGTGTCTGAGAGTAATCCCCAACAATGAACCGCTGACAATAAATCTGTATTTTTTTTCAGAATTCAGTGGCTTGAGCATGGTCAACAGATGAGGATAGTATTGTATTTCATCCAAGAAAACTATTGTGTCATCATAATTGTTCAAATCACCAAACAGAGAACTAATCAGAATGTAAAAATCTTTGGTTGTCTGCACATGTGAAAACAATTTGTTGCCTTCATAGTCATCTTTCAAATCGATTTCTGCATAATGATTAAAACAATATTTTGCGGTCTCTCGTATAATAAAGCTTTTTCCTACTTGTCTGGCACCATGAACGATAAGAATTCTTTCCGGTTTTTTGGTGTTGAAATACTTGAGCAAATCATCTTGAATCTTTCTCTTAAACATTGGAATTTTCCTTTCAAGTGTTTTTTCAAATATATTTTAACGCGAAAAACGTTTGTTTTCAATAGTTTATTCGCTCTAAAAACGTTTGTTTTCAAAAAATTGCCTATTTACAATGGTTGTAGTAGTCAAGAAAAGTAGACATGAAAAAACAGACCCAATCTTTTTTGCGATTAGATTTGGTTTTGGAATCAGTGAAACGATATTTGTCCGTGTTCGGTTTTACAAGAGCAAAAGAAGTAAGAATAATGGCTGACAAAATGATTACACTCGGCAAAACAAATACATTGGCTTCACGCCGTTAGGCTTTATCTTATATAACAAAAGAAGATGTAGTTAAGAAATTGTTCGATGAGGTTGCTCCTCAGTATGCCGAAAGAAACGGTGGATATACAGCTATATACAAGCTCGGACCACGTCGTGGTGACGCAGCAGAGATGGCTCTTATCAAATTAGTGTAATTACCATAAAATAATAAGAATTATTAAACGGCTTGATTCCTGTTGATTTGGAATCAAGCCGTTTAGAATACATGTCGTTTCAATTATCTGATTTTTGTCTTATTTATTATATTTGATACACAACATGGTCAAATCATCAAACTGACTATTTCCGTTTATGAAAGTGTCAACGCTCTTTTTTACTTCATCTACCAAAGTCTCGGCGTTTACATCTCCTAAACTTTCAAGACATTCTATTAACCTTTCTTCACCATACAATTTGTGATCTTTTGTTTCTGCTTCAACTACTCCGTCTGTATAAAGCAATATTGTATCACCCTTATTAATCTGAGTTGTGTTTTCTCTATACTGAACATCTTCCATTCCTGCCATTACAAAACCCGGCTTAATACGAATATATTCAGCTTTGTTTTCGCTTAAAAGAATAGGAGGGTTATGACCACAGCTGGAAAACTTGAGTTCACCCGTTTCTATGTTAAGAATTCCAACCCAGATTGTTACAAACATTTCTGCATCGTTGCCCTCACAAAGAGCATCATTTGCCTTGCTCAATGCACTCGTCAAATTAGGCATATCTCTGATACAGTTTTGAAGTATTGTTTTTGCAGAAGCCATAAACAGGGCGGCAGGAATTCCTTTTCCGGAAACGTCACCGATCAAGAATGCAATTCTGTTGCTGTCTACAAAGAATATGTCATAGAAGTCTCCGCCAACTTCCTTTGCAGGAATCATAGTTGCATAAACATCCAGTTCATCTCTTCCCGGATAAGTATCAGACAACTTCGGAAGCAAAGAGTGTTGAATTGTGCTTGCAACATGGAGTTCTGACTGCATTCTGCTTCTTTCTGCCTGCATGGCACGCTGATTCTCCATATAGTTGATAAAAGCAATCATCATTGTAAAGCCGACTGCATTTATCAATACGAACGGAATTATCATTTCTTTAACAATTTGCAAAGCGGTGTCAAATGGTCTGACTATGAGTAGAACCATACTCAAATGGAACAATTCCATTCCTGCGCCGATCAGAAGAGAATGCCAAGGTTTCATCTGTTTGAGCTTGCTGAATTTGGATATGAGTCCGCAAGCCAATCCAATCAGAAACGTTGCAACAATGCATGCATATTTTGTAACGCCTCCCATGGTGAATCTGTGCACACCTGCAATAATACCTGCTATAACGCCTCCTATGGGGCCACCAGCAAATCCTGCTATCATAGGTCCCATATCACGTACTGATACGAGTGCACCGCCGCTTGTCTGAACTGCTGCGAGGTTTCCGTATATTGCCAGCAACCCTCCGAACAATCCAGCAATTATTGAATATTTGATACTTCTTTTTTCACCGAAAAACTTGCCATAGAGTTTTCCGCTTCCAAGAAACAATGCCATAACTAACATTACGGCAAGTGTCTCAATCATGCTGATAAAGTATACAATAATCTGTTCCACGTTAAAATCTTCCAATTCGTTTTATGGTATATAAAAATCTTATCATTACTCCATATTTTATTCTTTATTTGAATAATTGTAAATAGATATTTGATCGTCATCGCAATAGTGTAATATGAATTATGTCCGAAAAAGTAAGTTTAATCGTGCAGTTCAATTGTTGTGACACAAGGCAAATGCTTGTCAACTATACTAAGATGATGTATAATGATGAAAACTATAAAATACAAACTTTCGAGGTGTTTGAATGAGTAAGTACGAAGACGAATACTCTTACCAAAGAGAATCGATTCCTTTGATGGAAGGCGAACAAGTGTTATGGAAAGGCAAACCAAAAAAAGTTGCTTACATATTGGGACAAGCGACACAGGGAATTGCAGTGGTAGCGCTGTGGCTGGTTTTTGATTTGTTTTTCATTTTCCAAATCGTCGTTAACGGAGACAAATCCAATCTTAGCTTTATCATAATTTTCTTCATTATGCACCTTATGCCTGTTTGGATTTGGTTAAAAAACACATTGACCGCAAGTAAAAGATGGAAAAACACCATATACTACGTGACAGATAAAAGAATTATCATAGGCGACGGATTTTTTGCAGAGAATTGCCACACAATCTACTACAAGGATATTTTGGGAGTTAATCTTCACGTTGGCTTACTGGACAAGCTTTTTAAAACAGGCGATGTTATGCTTGTTCTGAATTATCAAGTGCAGGACAATAGTAAAAACGGGAATAAAAACAAAGGTGGTTTTTACGACATAGAAGATTTTGAAAGAGTATATAAGATAGTTCAAAAGACAGTTCTGGACGTTCAAACGGATATGGAATATCCAAATGAATACAGACCATCAAGCAACCCGGGATACGGAACAAGATACAATCCGTGAGGGTTTTGGCTGAAAAAAACGCAAATAATATAAAAAAACTCGAAAAATGCAGATATTTTGCAATATTTTGGTGTTTTTTGCTTGCAAATGAAAAATGTGTATGTTAGAATTGTTGTGTAAAAAGGAGACTAGGTTGAGAGTGGGTTGACGCCCACTCTCAATTCGTTGTCAGAACATTTTTTTGAAAAGGTGGTTGCTATGGCTAAAAATACCGGAATAGCAGAAACAGTATCAGAGTTTATTAAACCTGAAGTGGAGAAGCTCGGCCTTCAATTATGGGACATACAATTTGTCAAAGAAGGCGCTGGGTATATACTGAGAGTTACAATAGACAGTAAAGACGGAGTTGGTATTTCAGACTGTGAAAAAGTCAGCAGGACTATTGATCCGATTCTTGATGAAAAAGATCCGATTGAACAGTCATATACTCTGGAAGTTGAAACTCCGGGTATTGAGAGAGAGCTTACTAAGAAATGGCATTATGAACATTGTGTAGGTGAAACAATTGATGTGAAATTGTTCACTCAGGATGAATCAGGCTCAAAATCACACACGGGTGTTCTCAAATCAATAGAGGATGACGTAGTCACTATAGTAGAGAACAATGAAGAAAAGAAATTTAATTTGAAACAAATTGCTAAATCAAATATCCATTTTGATTTCACAGATATTTAATTAAGAGAGGCTCACAAAAATGAATGTAGAATTATTTAATGCACTTGATGAACTTGAAAAGACCAAAGGTATATCCAAGGATTACATGATTGAAAAAATCAAAGCTGGATTAATGAGTGCTTTTAAGAGAGAAAACGGCGGAAACGAAAATGTTAATGTAATTATTGACCCTGAAAAGAAAGACATCAAGGTCATAAAACTTATGGAAGTTGTTGAAACAGTAGAAAACCCATACACTCAGATTACGCTCGACGAAGCTAAACAATACTCCAAGAGGGCCAAAATAGGGTCTACAATAAAAGTTGACCAAAAAACCAAAGAGTATGGCCGTATAAGTGCTCAGACAGCAAAACAGGTCATTATTCAAGGCATTCGTGAAGCTGAAAGAAATATAGTTGTAAAAGCCTACACAAGCAAAAAAGAAGAACTTATGTCTGCAGTAGTCAGCAAAGTCGATCCGGAGACAGGAGACGTTGTTGTTGAAACCGAGACAAGCAAGGCTGTATTGAAGAAGAGCGAACAGATTCCGGGTGAATATCTCGAACCAGGTGACCACATAAAGGTCTATGTAACAGAAGTTACTAGCGAAGTAAAAGGACCTGTTGTCACATTGTCCAGAACAAATCCGGGAATGGTAAAGAGATTGTTCGAATTGGAAGTTCCTGAGATTCAGGAAGGTCTGATTGTAATAAGAAGTGTATCAAGAGAAGCAGGTTCAAGAACTAAGATTGCTGTTGAATCAAGAGATGAAAACCTCGATCCGGTTGGAACTTGCATAGGTCTCAGAGGTGCGAGAATTGGAAATGTAATTGATGAAATCAATGGCGAAAAAATTGACGTTATCAAGTACAGTGAAAAGCCTGAAGAGTACATAGCTTCCGCTTTGGCTCCTGCTACAGTTATCAGTGTCACAATGGAGAGCGAGAGAAGCAGTAAGGTAATAGTTTCACCTGATCAACTCTCACTTGCTATAGGCAAAGATGGACAAAACGTTCGTCTTGCTGCAAGACTGACAGGAATGAAGATAGATATCAAGACAAACTGATGAGGTGAGCCATGGTTGCTAATGACAAAAGAAAAGTTCCGGAGAGGCAATGCGTGGGTTGCAAGGAAAAGAAGTCCAAATTCGAACTGATAAGAATAGTAAGACTTCCGGATAACGGCGGTATAGAACTTGACAGAACTGGTAAAAAATCCGGAAGAGGCGCATATATTTGCCCGAAGAAGGAATGCCTTAAACTTGCAAGAAAGAGATTGGCACACACTCTGGAATGCGAAATACCGGATGAATTATTTAGCAAACTCGAAAAAGAAATAGAAAATGTTTAAAACAGATAAAACTAATTTTCTCAGATATATTGGTCTGGCCAGAAAAGCAGGTAAAGTGATTCTAGGCAGCGACAATATTTATGAGAAGATGCATACTAAAAACGCGTGTGCAGTATTTGTCAGTAAGAATGCGTCAGATAACACAAAGAAGAAACTCACGAATAGAGCATTACATACAAATACCGACCTTTTTATAGTAGATATTGATTCAGAGGAAATGGGAAAAGCGGTCGGAAAAGAACTGACATCATGCATCGGTATCACCGATGAAAACTTCAAGACATTAATCACAAAAACAATACATTCACTCGCTTAATAAGGGGGACTTGGCGTATGGCGTCAAAGACAGAATTGACATTAAAAGTAAACGTAATAGCAAAAGATTTGGACCTGAAGAGCAAGGACATTGTCGATGCACTTGCTCAGAGCGGTATGCCGGATAAAAAAACTACGGGAAATATTAATTTCTCGGAGTTTTCCATACTCTTGTATAAGCTCACAAATGAAAACCAAATCAAGAATATGGATGACTATATTGCCGGAAAGGCAGATATAAAGAGGGAACCTAAGAAGGTAGAAGAAAAGGTTGTCGAAAAGGAAGAAAAAGTTGTAGCTCAACCAGAGAAAAAAGAGGAATCTTCAACAGTTTCTGCAAGCAAACCGCAGATTCAGGAAAAGAAAGAAGAGAAAAAGCCTCAACCTTCTAATAAACCTCAGATCAAAACCCAATTTGCTCACACTTCTGAAAGGGGTGCCAGCAAATCTGCTGACAGATTTGTTAACCCGATTCAGCAGCAACAGCAGCAAAAGAAAAAGGAAGAGAATAAGAACAATAAGCCGGAAAACAAGCAGCAAAAGAATTACAATGTTGCAAACATGCGCGGCGGCGGTGAAACTGTAACTGCAACTAAGAAGACAAGAGTCATAGACACAAGAGCAGGTTACGAAGACACAAGCAAGTACGATTACGAAAAACTCGAGAGTTTCGTACCGGACAATGCGCGCAGATCAAAACAACCTGAGAGAGAAAAATTCAAAAACAAGAAGAATCCTCAGTTTGATAAGAAGAAAAAAGAACAGGATGCTCAACTTGCAAAACTCAGAAGAGCAGAAATTGAGAGAATCAAGAAACAGCCGATTAAAATATCTGTCCCCGATGAAATCACTGTTTCCGATCTCGCAATCAAACTCAAAGTCAATGTTGCAAAAGTTATTAAGCAATTGATGACGCTCGGAGTTATGGCCAGCGCAAACCAGACAATAGATTTTGACACAGCTTGTCTTGTCGCAGAAGATATGAATGCTGTTGTAACAAAAGAAGTTGTTGTTACTATAGAAGAAAAATTGTTTGATGAAAAACGCATAAGCAATGATGAAAACAATGTTGAAAGACCACCTGTGGTTTGTGTCATGGGTCACGTTGACCATGGTAAGACATCACTTCTTGATGCTATCAGAAACACAAACGTTACTGCAGGCGAAGCGGGCGGTATCACACAGTCAATAGGCGCATATACTGTTAAGGTTGGAGATAAGCCTATAACATTCCTTGATACTCCTGGTCATGAAGCATTCGGCGCTATGAGAGCACGTGGTGCTCAGGCAACAGATATAGCTATTCTCGTTGTTGCAGCCGATGACGGTGTAATGCCTCAGACAGTTGAAGCTATCAATTATGCAAAAGCGGCAGGCGTAGCAATTATAGTTGCAATCAATAAGATGGATAAGCCAAGCGCAAATCCTGATGCAATAAAGCAAGAACTCATGAAATATGATCTCATACCAGAAGAGTGGGGCGGAGATGTTATGTGTGTTCCTGTTTCAGCAATCAAGAGAACAGGTATTAGCGATTTGCTCGATGACGTTCTTCTTGTTGCAGAACTCAAAGAACTCAAAGCTGATCCGACAAGAAGAGCAAAGGGCGTAGTAATCGAAGCAAGCTTGAAAAAGGGTCTTGGCCCGACAGCTACAGTGCTCGTACAGAATGGTACACTCCATGTCGGTGACACAATAATTGCAGGAACTGCAGTTGGTAGAGTAAGAATCATGCAGGATGAAAACGGCAAGAACATTAAAGAAGCGGGTCCTTCTTACCCCGCACTTATCGTTGGTATAGACAACGTACCTCTTGCCGGTGATGAATTTAACGCTGTAGAAGATGAAAAGATGGCAAGAGAACTTGCTGAACAGAGAAAGACAAAAGAAAAGGATGCAGAATTTGCTACAGCTGCAAATGTTTCTCTTGATGATTTGTTCAAACAGATCGAAAGCGGTGTTAAAGACCTCAATGTTATAGTTAAAGCTGATGTTTACGGTTCAGCTGAAGCTGTTAAACAGGGCATTGAAAAGCTTACATGTGACGAAGTAAACGTTAAGGTTATAAGCAAAGGTGTAGGCGGAATTACTGAAAACGACGTAAGACTGGCTTCTGCATCCAACGCAATTATCGTAGGATTCAATGTCAGACCGGATAAAGTTGCAATGGATAGAGCTTCAGAATTAAAAGTAGACATTAGAACATATAGAATCATCTATGAATGTCTTGATGAAATCAAAGCAGCTATCAAGGGAATGCTCAATCCTGTATTCCGTGAAGTTGTACTTGGTCACGCTCAGGTCAGACAGACAATCAGAGTTCCAAGCGTTGGAACAATCGCCGGATCTTATGTTCAGGATGGTAAAGTTACAAGATCCTCTTCAATCAGAGTTGTAAGAGATGGTATTGTAATATTCGAAGACAAGATCAGCTCATTGCGCAGATTTAAGGACGATGTAAAGGAAGTTGCTACAGGTTATGAATGTGGTATCGGACTTGAAAAGTTCAATGACATAAGAGAAAACGATATTCTCGAGGCATATACAAACGAAGAAGTCGCTCAGGATTAAGTTTAAACTTAGAAAGGTGTTTTTATGAATTTCAGACAGGTTCACTTGGATTTTCACACAAGCGGTGAAATAGAAGGAGTAGGTTCAAGATTTTCTAAAGAAGATTTTCAAAATGCTCTTATTACAGGGCATGTAAATCAAATAACAGTTTTTGCAAAATGTCATCACGGTTGGGCATATTTCCCATCTGAAACAAACACGATGCACCCAACATTGAAGTTTGATTTACTTGGTGCGCAAATTGAAGCAGCACACGAAATAGGTGTTAAAGTACCTGTATATTTATCTGTGGGACTTGACGAAAAGATGGCAAGAATTCACCCGGATTGGCTTATGAGAGAAAAAGACCAGTCAATAGCTTGGACAAAAGATTTTACAACACCCGGGTACCACAAATTCTGTATGAATACTCCATACTTAGACTATTTGATTCCTCAAATAGAAGAAGTGGTTGAAAAATATGATTGTGATGGGATTTTTTTGGATATTGTCGGAGCATGCACGTGCTATTGTGAGCATTGTGTAAGATCTATGATTGAAGATGGACTTGACCCGTATAACGAAGAGAATTCATACAGACAGGGAATCAAGACTTATCTGAATTATACAAAAAGAGTCAGAGAAGCAGTAGATAAATATAAACCTGGTCTGCCTGTTTTCCATAATGCAGGACACATACAACCTGGACTCAGAGAGTTTTGTTATGCAAACACTCATTTGGAACTCGAAAGTCTTCCGACAGGTAGCTGGGGTTATGATCATTTTCCTATGTCAGCAGCTTACGCAAGAACCCTCGGAATGGAATTCTCCGGAATGACCGGAAAGTTTCATCAAAGCTGGGGCGAATTCGGTGGATTTAAACATCCGAATGCTTTGAGATATGAGGCTGCATTATCCATTGCAAATGGTGCCAGAGTCTCAGTAGGAGATCAAATGCATCCTCTTGGTTTCATGGAAAAAGCAACATATAAGTTAATAGGTGCCGCCTTTGAAGAGATTGAAAAGAAGGAACCTTGGCTTGATCATGTTGAATCAGTAGCAGATATAGCTGTTTTGTCTCAGGAAGCTTTGTTCTATCGCATGAATCCGGGAAAACCTTCACCTGGCAGACTGTCATGGAT
The DNA here is from genome assembly GCA_016282315.1 of Clostridiales bacterium. GTDB lineage: Bacteria > Bacillota > Clostridia > Oscillospirales > CAG-272 > CAG-841. The sequence goes on from JAEEKG010000089.1 coordinate 20,893, forward strand.
GGGAACAACAGGCGCTTCCAGAATATTGCTTGAAGGCAAATACTTATTTGACATAGTCGATTTGGAATCAAACTTGGAAAAGTATAAGATCGTTATTCTTACCGATGATTCAAGATTGGATGATGAAGTTGTCGGAAAACTTAGGGAATTTGTAAACAATGGCGGAAAAATACTTGCTACAGGCGACTCAGGCCTATATGCTGATACAGATGCATTTGCTTTCGATTTGGGAGCAGACTATGTAGGCAAATGTGAATACTGTCCTGCATATTTAAGACCTGGTTTTGAAATGGAAGGTTTGTATGACTCTGCATATGTTATTTATCAGGAATCAAATGAAATAGAAGCAAATGGAGAAGTGCTCGGAATAAGAGAGGATCCATACTTCAATAGATCAACATTCCATTTTTGTTCACATGCTCATACACCTAATAATCCAAATACATCTTCTCCCGCAATAACTATGGGAAGAGATGGTGCATATATTTCATTCAAGTTATTTACTGAATATGCACAAAAAGGTTCATTGATTGCAAAGAGAACGATTGAACATGTTATAGATGTTCTTTTGGGTGATGAAAAGACATTGACAACTAATTTAGGAGCTCAGGGAGTTGTAACTCTTATGAACCAGACAGAAGAGAGCAGATATGTAAATCATTTGCTCTATGCTTCACCGGTTAAGAGAGGACAGAAAACAGAAGTAATCGAGGACATTTTGCCAGTATATGAGACCGAAGTGTCACTGAAGATTTACGATGAGCCAAAGCGTGTCTATTTGGCACCTCAGAATGTCGATATTGATTTTGACTACACAGATAATGTGTTGACATACACAGTAGATAAATTTGAATGTCATCAGATGGTGGTAATAGACTACTAATTTACAGAAAGAGAGCGGATAAATGTCAGAACTGAGATATATCTACCAATACGAAGTGGTGGCAGTAATACTTTCCATCATTTCAGCCTTGGTGTTGTTGTCAAGAAAGAATCTGAAGAGAAGAAAAAATAAACTTTTCTTTGTTATTCTTATTCTTACAGCTTTAAGTGGTATATTTGATGTTATAGCGGATATATTGATAAACACTCTTGAAAAAGAAATCAGCAGCGGTGCTCCTATCACCATAAATATGCAGTTGCTCTATTTCGTTCAAGGGGGATTCTTGTTCGTACATAATATTACACCTTTTGTTTGGTTTGCATACATCAATACTATGGTATACAAGTATAAAAACAGAAAATTGTTTTTTGCTATAACAAGCATTCCGTGTTTGGCCGTATTGTTGATGATATTAACAAATCCATTCACAAACCTTGTATATTATTTTGACAACTACGTTTACACGCATGGCAAAGGAATGTTCTTGCTATATGCCATTGCCGCTATATACATAATAGTTTCGCTTATACAAACAATTAAATACTGGAGCATTTTGCCCAAAGGTCATGCAGGTTTTGTTCTGGCGTTTTCATTAGTTACAATACTGGGAATTGTCCTGCAGTCAATTATCAGCAATTTGCTTATTGAATTGTTCTTTGAATCTATTTCACTGTTCTTCATGACATTTACCATTGAAACAGAGATTCAGACAAGAAATCCAATAACCAAGTTATATAATCAGCCTTCGTTCATGTATGAAACAAAAAGGAGTATATTCCACCACACTGAAAGAGAAGCTGTATTGCTTAAACTCGCTGATATAGGTCATTTGAATTCCACCATGGGTGTCGATGTTGTTACAAGGGCTATGTCTGAAGTTGGCGCATTTTTCATGAAACTTGAAAATGGTCGTTTCTTTGACTGTGACAATGGTAACATCGGAATGTTGTTTGATAACAAGAAAATCCGTGATGCGACAATGGAAGTGATAAAGGATAGATTTGAAAAACCATTTGGTGATAATAAAAACCACATTTTGTTCTCGCCTTCAATTATCTATCTTTCTATGCCTAAAGACATTTCATCAGTTGAAGAAATGTCGATGATTGTAAATGCTCCATATGTGAGAAAAGGGCAGTATGACAAAGAGGTCCTCTCAGTCTTGAAGAGACGTCTTGAAGTCGAAGAAGCAATTCAGAGAGCAATAGACAATGAGTCGCTTTGGGTTTATTATCAGCCGATTTTCTCAAAGAGTGAAAATAAGATTAATTCCGCAGAAGCTCTGGCAAGAATAATAGATGATAAATTGGGATTCATATCTCCAGCAGAATTCATTCCGATTGCAGAGAAGTCAGGTAAGATTATTCAGCTCGGAGAACTCGTATTTAAAAAGGTCCTTCAGTTTTGCGTAGACAACAAAGATGCAGTTAAGGATCTGGAATATATTGAAGTTAATTTATCTGCAATTCAACTATTTGATCCGGATTTGTATGATTCGTTCTCAAATATCATGAAAGAGTATGATGTACCATCATCATTCATCAATTTTGAAATTACTGAATCTGCATTTATAGAGAATCAGGACAGTGTTTTGTCCGCTATGGATAAATTCCAGAAAGACGGATTTACATTCTCCCTTGATGATTTCGGAACAGGTTATTCAAACTTCAGTTATTTGTATGACATGAAATTCAAAATTGTCAAATTGGACAAGTCTATTCTGGATAAAGCTGATAACAATATAGATGCAGATAAGACTTTAGGTGTTATGATAAGCATGCTCCAGGGAATTCACTTTAAGGTTCTTCAAGAGGGCGTGGAAAGTAAAGAACAGGAAGACAAACTGTTTGATTACGGAATAGATTATATCCAAGGATATTATCATTCTAAGCCATTGCCTGAAAAAGATTTTTTGGCATTTATCAAGTAATATCTTAAGTTTTAAATAGTATAATCAGGGGATTGATTATCAACAAGTCGTAAATACACTTGTTGGCTGCATTGAATATGGAACATCAGCTATTGGAACCTTGATTTCCAATAATTACAAAATGAGAAGGAGAATTACCATGAAGAACAACAAACATATCATAATTACTCTGATGTCTGTTTATCTTGCGATTTGCATCGCATTGCTTAACTTTTCAGGTTGTTCTGTTAAAGCGTACGCTCCAGAAATCTATGAATCTGATTCAGAAATAAGCGAATTTCCGGCAGGCGAGGAGCCAAGGTCATCAGTAGTTGTCTTCGGGCAAAAATATGATATCGCTTTTTCATCTTACAAGATTTCCAGTTATACGAATGAAAGAATCGATAAGTATCACTTAATTGATAATGAGCGAGGCTCGATTTCTTTTGACAAAGATGGTGACATTGTTGGATTGTCTTTTTTAGGCCGGATTTCTAATGATGCTTTTGATTTAGAATCGACGGAGGATATTCGAAAGTCAATCGAGGCAGAACTCGATGAGTTAGCTGATTTTTCTGTTTATAATGATTTTTCTTTGACAACTTGGGAAATTGATGGAACCTTGGATATGAAATGGCAAGTTGTCAGGGATTTGCCATGTAACATTTCTGTTCATCTGGTTGTGAAAAAGGGCGGTGAAATCGTAACCTTTCTAAAGACTAATGCTTGTCCTGAGCATTTGACGAAACAATTCATATCTGATCAAGTCAGAGACGAATTGCTGCTACAAGAATTAAACAGTAGGCATACAGATTGTAGTATTGAGTCCATTTCGATTGAGAGTGAAATTTTGTCCCTTTACAAGGGCGAAAATGCATTACTGTGTACTGTAAAATCAGTGGATAAGGATGGGTGGAGTTATTTGGATGTGGTTGTGATTCATTAACATACAGATATATACTTGTGAAATTGCATCTTGTGAAGCCTCACACAGAAGGTACATTTGGAGCAATAAAGTGGAATCGTTCATACAAACGCGTGCGTCGAAGAAGCATAAAGGCAGTTATTTTGGAATTTACGCTTATTTCCATTGGATTTAACCGTTATAAGTACCACAACAAAAAAACACCGCATGGCGGAAGCAGCCTGAAAAATGAAAACAAAACGTCTTGTCTGAAGCTCAAATGGCGGCAGGTCTGCTTTTTTATGCCCAAATGGGCAAAAATGTCCAAAAAAATGGGGGCTCAAAGATCTTGAACCAATGTCAAGTCTTTGAGCCCTTTCTTAGGAGCTATTTCTTTACAGCCCCTGTTTGTTTTCACTACGATACAAGAGCATGAAAAAAGACTCGCACTTTAAGGATAAAAAGTAATCCTATCTAGGTGCGAGTCTAGTATATTTAATTGTCAGTTAGGATGAACGACGCATAATCCTCGATAATTCAATTACCGAGATACAGGCGCCCCTATATATTTACAAGTAATATAAGAGCGTGCTATACTATGGGTATGAAGTATAATCCAACATATTCTCGCACGTCAATATGCAATAAACATTGTCATATGGTATGGTTTGAAAGTATCGAGTAAAAAATGCTTCGATACATATATAGTTAATCAAAAGGATGCTAAGTATGCTACTATCCAAAGAGACGACAATAAAAGTTAATTCAACACAATCGAAAATCATAAACCACTTGGGATATGCAGCAAGTAAACTGTGGAACGTATGTAACTACGAACGTAAGCACTATGATTCAACAGCTGGACAATCATATCCTGATTGGTACAAACA
>JAEEKG010000090.1 GCA_016282315.1 Clostridiales bacterium
AGATATTATGCTGAATGTAGTTGTCGCCGTCGTAATAAGAGGTCAACTTGCCGGGGTTCTCTCCGCAAAGCACGTCGCCCACAAATCCGGCAACGATGCGGCGGGTCTCTTCCTTATCGACGTCTTTCTTTTCAAGCGTACCGTCGATCTGGGTGTGACCGGAGGGGTTGGGAGCGGCGACGTTCTGAAGGTTGTCCCAGTGCTCGTCGATCTTGCCGTCTGCGTTGAAATGGAACACGTCGAACGCTACCTGCTCGCCGGCTCCCGCGAAATTGTAGACGGTCTGAAGAAAGACGCATTCGCCGTCTTCAAAAGCGCGGATGTTGTTTACGGTGGTTTTTACAGGCGCCTGCCGGAGTCCGGCGACTGCCGCCACAAAAGCGTCGGCGCCGGTGCCGAAGGCGAGGTTGTGTTGCTTGTACTCGGGGGCGAGCAGAGACTTTGCAAGTTCCAGATCACCGGATACGAACGTGCCGATCAGGGCTAATGCTTTTTCTTTGTTTGTCATGGTAGGATACCTCCAAAAATATATTTGATGTAACCGTTGTGGTTTCATCTCGGCATCATTATAGCACACCCTTGATGTAATGTCAATAGTTACAACAAAAAATTTTTGAAGTATTTTTTGCATCTCGAAGTTACTCGACTTTTGAGGTTCAAATCCCCCCATCCCGTCCTTTTTTAATGTTCTTTGCAGAGTAAAGACACTCGAAAAGTACACCGGCATTTTCGCCCGTTTTTGCTGCCTGAAAACAAAAAGTCGGGCTTCCGGACGGCTGATCAACCGTCTGAAAGCCCGATTTTACCTATATTTGCCCGATTTTTGCCCAAAATGCAAGAAAAAACCCCTTTTGCCTTGGTAGACAAAAGAGGTTTCTTTTATGGCGGAGAGGAAGGGATTCGAACCCTTGTGCGCTTTCACGCAAACTGATTTCGAGTCAGCCCCGTTATGACCTCTTCGATACCTCTCCAAATTTACAATACCAGTGGATTTTACCACATTGTACGTAACAAAACAACAATAATGTTACTTAGTTTCAAAATCCAAAATATCACTGAGAATAGTGTTTGATACCAGTAGTCCTGCTCTGGTTAATCTGAAACCTTTTTCTGTTCTCTTTGCATATTTCATGGCAATATATTTTTCCATTTTTTCACCATAGTCTATTTCAAGATCTCTTCCAAACCTATTCTTATACTCTTTAGATTCTATTCCTCTTGCCAATCTAAGACCCAACATTACATATTGAGTGGCTTGTTGATTTATGGTAAGTATCTCGCTCTTTTCAACATTGCCTAATCTATCTGTCGGTTTTTGAATAAAACTCTTAATATCTTTTGAATATGAATATAGTTCTCCATCGATAAACGAAGCTGCTCCGGGCCCGAAACCTATGTAATCACCACTCTTCCAATATCTGCAATTATGTCTGCACATCATTCTTTTCTTTGAAAAATTGGATATTTCGTATTGCGAATATCCTGCATTTTCCAATCTCTTTGCAGCATGTATGTACATGTTATACTGTGTATCTTCATCTGGTATTCTATCTAATAAATCATACTGACGAGATAAAGGAGTTCCTTCTTCAACTCTCAATCCATAAAAAGAAATATGTTCGGGTTGAAGTGCTGTTACATAATCAATTGTCTTTAAGAGAGTTTCCTCTTTCTGTCCAGGCAAAGCATACATTATATCGACATTGATGTTTTTAAATCCAAGAATTCTTGCTAGCAAATATGCACTTTCAAATTCACTTCTGTTATGAATTCTTGAAATCATTTTCAATTCATCATCATCAGCACTTTGCAGTCCCATGCTGATTCTGTTTATTCCACAAAACAAATAATCTTTAATCTTTGTAGAATCAAGAGTTCCCGGATTTGATTCAATTGTGATTTCAGGTTTATCTACAAACTTGATTACTGTTTTAAGTGTGTTCATCAAATCAACGATGTACTTTGAATCAACACAAGATGGTGTTCCTCCTCCAATGTATACAGAATCGGCAACACAATCTTTCAGAAAATATTTAAAACTCAGTATTTGTTCTTTTAATGCACTGAAATACCTCTCTGTCAAAGACAATTCCGTAACAGAGTAGAAATCACAATATGAACACTTATGTATACAAAAAGGAATGTGTATATATACACCAATTTTTTTCAAAATCGACCTCCGGTTAATCCTCTTCATCCATTTTCAGTACAGCAGTAAATGTTTCAGGCGGAACTTCTACTGAACCGAGTTTACGCATTTTCTTTTTTCCTTCTTTTTGCTTTTCAAGAAGTTTCTTTTTTCTAGTAATATCACCGCCGTAACACTTGGCGAGAACATCTTTTCTCATTGCTTTTACAGTTTCTCTTGCAATAACTCTTCCACCAACTGAAGCCTGTATCGGAATTTCAAACAACTGTCTTGGAATATTTTCTTTTAGAGCAACTGCAATTTTTCTGCCTCTGGTATAGGCGTTGTCAGCAAATACAATAAACGACAAAGCATCTACTTTTTCACCATTTATCAAAATATCAAGCTTAACAAGAGAACTCGGCATATATCCTTTTAATTCATAGTCAAGCGAAGCGTATCCTTTGCTTCTGCTCTTAAGTGAATCGAAAAAGTCATATATGATTTCATTCAATGGCAAGGTATATTTAAGTTCAACTCTCTTAGTGTCAATGTATTTCATATTGATATAGATTCCGCGCCTCTTTTGGCACAAATCCATAATTCCTCCGACATATTCTGTCGGAACAATAATATTGGCATCGACTACCGGCTCCTGAGCTTCATTTATTTCATCAGGATCCGGATAAACAGCAGGGTTATCTATGAGCTTTGTTTCGCCTGTTTTCATTATGACTTTGTATATTACGCTTGGAGCTGTGGTTATAATATCCAGATCGAATTCTCTTTCAAGTCTCTCTTCCATTATTTCCATATGTAAGAGTCCCAAAAATCCGCATCTGAAACCAAACCCCAAAGCAATACTTGTCTCAGGCTCAAATGTCAAAGAAGCATCATTCAATTGTAATTTAAGCAAAGCATCTTTGAGTTCTTCATATTTAGCTCCGTCTTCAGGATAAATACCAGCAAAAACCATTGGCTGAGCTTTTTTAAATCCGGGGAACGGATTGGAAGTCGGCCTTGATTCTTCTGTTACTGTATCACCGACTCGAGTGTCGGATACTGTTTTTATGCTAGCTGTTATATATCCTACTTCTCCGGCAGATATTTCTTCAGCTGGTACAAGTCCGAATGCTGACATATATCCGACTTCAACAACATCAAATGACACACCTGTGCTCATCATTTTTATTCTGGTTCCGGCTCTGACTTTTCCGTCCTGAACTCTTATTTGAACCACAACGCCTTTGTATGAGTCATAATATGAGTCAAAAATCAGACATTTAAGAGGAGCATTTTCATCCCCTGAAGGACAAGGAATATCCGTAACTATTCTTTCAAGAAGATCTTTGACGTTGAGTCCTGTTTTTGCCGAAACACAAGGACAATCCGAAGCTGGAATTCCTATTATATCCTCTATTTCTTTTCTTGTTCCCTCAATATCTGCTGAAACAAGATCTATTTTGTTAACTACAGGAAGAATTTCAAGATTGTTATCAATGGCAAGGTAAGTGTTGGCAAGAGTTTGAGCCTCTATTCCCTGTGTTGCGTCAACAACCAAAAGTGCTCCTTCGCATGCTGCAAGTGAACGCGATACTTCATAGTTAAAGTCGACATGTCCGGGAGTGTCTATTAAATTGAATTCGTAAGTATTTCCGTCATCTGACTTATATGTCATTTTTACAGCTCTTGCTTTGACCGTGATACCTCTCTCACGCTCTATATCCATATTGTCGAGAATCTGTTCTTCCATCTCTCTTTTGGATACGCTGTCTGTTAATTCCAAAATTCTATCGGCAAGGGTACTCTTGCCGTGGTCAATATGAGCAATTATTGAAAAATTTCGTATTAATTTTCTGTCTGTCATTTTTACTCCAAAAGTTTGTTTGACATTATTATTTCTTGTTAATTATAACAATAATGACTTTTCGCCGCAATAATTTGGGATAGTTTTATTTACTTATTTATCTGCTTAATATATAATAATTTAGGATGAACGACGCCTAATCCTCGATAATTCAATTACCGAGATACAGGCGCCCCTATATATTTACAGGTAATATAAGAGCGTGCTATACTATGGGTATGAAGTATAATCCAACATATTCTCGCACGTCAATATGCAATATACATTGTCATATGGTATGGTTTGAAAGTATACCAGGAAAAAATGCTTCTATACATATATAGTTAATCAAA
>JAEEKG010000091.1 GCA_016282315.1 Clostridiales bacterium
CGTCTGCAAATCACGGCGTGCCTGTGCATTAAACTCCATGTTGCGCTGCATGAGTTCCTTCAGCTCGTTCTGGCGTTTCAGCAGGATGGTTCGTGGGAACTCGTTCTGACCTTCAAGAAATGATTCATACTTCTGGTTAAATTCATCCTCCACACGTTTTGCTTCAGCTTCGTATGCTGCCCGTTGTTCCTGCAACTTTTCCTGAGCCGCAGCGTATGCCTTCATGCCCTTTAGTGCCTGATCGTAGCTGAGGTAGCCGAAACGCACCACAGGCTGGGTCTCTGTTTGAGTGTCAGTGTTCGTAGGCAGCGCTGTCTGCGCCTGTACTGTGAAAGAGAGAATCGCAAACAATGCAATGAGCATTGCACATTTCTTATTAAAGTTTCTATTCTTCATAAATCGTAATAATATTTTTGTCTTTAATAATGTGTGCAAAGTTAAGTGAAAATCCCGATGCTTGCAAGTTTTTCTTCCTATTTCTCAATAATATCAGATGATATAGTCTGTTTTGCTTCTGACGGTAGGACGATTGCGAATGATTCAAATGATTCAAAAAAGATAATGACCATTATTTTTGTTTTTTCTTTCTGAAATCTCATAAAAATGTGTATTTTTGCAAATGGATTTCATTCTTGTATGTTTCCAAGACATATTGCTCAATAGTCTCACAATCACCACCAAGAGAAATGAGCAAACTCCTATTATTGGGACTGCAACCCAAACGGGCGCAGCTTTCCCATATTTAGGAGTGGTTTGTGGTGAACCGTGAGACGTATGGCGAATGTCTGCGCTCATTTTTTGTATGAATAATAAAAATAGATAGGCTTATGAGACAGGTAATCACATTTCTGATGGCAGTTTTACTCCTTCCTGCTGTTGCGCAAAGGAGTGAGAAACAAGGATGGTACGTAAAGGATTATAACGAATCTACAGCAAAAGCGTACTTGGACAACAACTACTATCTTGACAAGGTAGAGGGAATTTGGCAGTCTACAGATGGCTACAAATATGCTATTGAAAAGAATGTTGAGAACAGCAAACGCGAATCTAACCGATTTAGGGTGATTGTTTTGGAGTCAAGTGTTGATGGATGGAAACAATCAGAGATAAAAGGCTTTATTGATTTCGGAAGTATCAATGAGGTTTACTCAATGAAGTACTATACTAAAAATATTTATGATGGGTCTGATTTGTCATCGGAAAATGTGTTTTTGGTGTTTGACAACCCAATGATGATGAGTTTTCAAAGATTGAATGGAAATAAGATTAACCTTTATAAGTTATATCCTAAAGTAGATAATAAACAAGAACAACAAAGCCAATACTCAAATTCAAAACCTGTTGAGCAATGGTCTGGTTCATGCGTGGCAATTGGAAAGAAACTCGTTGCAACGAATTTCCATGTGGTTGAAGATGCGCAAAACCTCGTTGTAACTGGTGTTAATGGTGATAAGACAACTAACTATACAGCTGAAGTTATCCTTACAGATAAGTTTAACGATTTGGCAGTAATGAAGATTACGGACTATCGCTTTAATGGCTTTAATATCAAATATGGAGCAAAAAGTAATGTTTCAGACATTGGAACAGACATTTTTGTACTTGGTTATCCTCTGACGACTACTATGGGTGAGGACATAAAACTGACAACAGGTGTCATCAGCTCAAAGACGGGTTTCCAAGGCGATGTGTCACAATATCAAATCTCTGCCGCAGTTCAGCCGGGTAATAGTGGTGGCCCTCTGTTTGACAACCAAGGAAATTTAATTGGAATTGTATCTGCTAAGCATCGTGGTGCAGAGAATGTTGGCTATGCCATAAAACTTAGCTATCTTCGCAACCTGTTAGATTCTTCCAATGAGCTAATCACAATGAATTTTACAAACACCATATCTTCTTTCTCTTTGCCCGAAAAGGTAAAAGCAATATCTCCTTGCGTTTTGTTGGTTAAGGCAAATGTCGTATCATCTTCAAATGGCTCGTCAGGGCAATTTAGTAGTGGAAGTCTAACTCACCAAGGGACTTCAACAGAAAATAAGGCAAGAGCTCAAGCATTAATGGAATCTGCAAGCGAAAAATATGAAAGACAAGACTTCTCAGGCGCATATAATGATGCTTGCCAATCTGTGGACTTATATCCGACTCCTGTCAGCCATTACATGAAAGGATTTCTTGCAGCATATTTTGCAAATGATGTTGATGCAGCAATAGGATCGTTAGAATATTGTATGAGAGAAAACCATAGGCCAGAGGCATGCAGTGATATTCTTGCATCTTGTTATGCACAAAAGGATGATTGGGGAAAAGCCATTTTGTATGCAGACAAAGCTTTGGGATATGACAGAAAGAACATGCATGCATTAGAATTGAGGGGAATCGGGAAAAGTGAATTAGGACAAAAAGATGACGCTATTGCTGATTACCTACAGGCAATTAAATTTGATGGCGTTGTGGAGTATAATTTTGCCAATGTCTACAATAACCTTGCTTTTGAATATATGAAAAAGGGTGAGCTGAACAAAGCAAAGGTTTTTATAGACAAGTCCATCAAACATAGCCATACTTATGGTAATGCATGGGATACGTATGGAGAATTGAACTATCGATTGGGCAATTATGCAGAATGTATTGATTGCATGAACAAATCTATAACTATTGCAAAACTTGCAAAAGCTTCTTGGATAGAGAATTCGTATTTATATCGAGGACTGGCTAAAAAGAGCCTTGGGAATATGGCAGGGGCATATAAGGACTTAGAAAGAGCTGTTGAGAATGGGGAGGAAACCGCAAAAGCAGAATTATCTAAAATAGATGCATCTGCCATTGATTTCAGCGAAGAAAAGACATACAATGAAATGTATGCGACACCAACTATACGGAAGAATGGAGCTCCTCATTTGCAAATCAAGGGGGTTGAAGTTTGTGATGAATATACTGCAATTTATTGTCAATGGACAAATACAAAATACTCTCCCTCTGGATGGTATTCAATAGATTCTAATGCGTATATTCGTGATAAAGCATCAGGAAAGAAACACCTACTCTTGACGTCAGAGAACTGTAGTATTTCTCCCAATAAAACATCAATACAAATCAATGAGACCAAAAGTTTTGTCCTTTATTTCCCCGCTATATCTAAAGATGCAACAGAAATTGATTTCGTTGAATCGGATAAGAGTGAATGGAAAATCTATGGTATCAAATTGAAGAAAGAAAAATAGTTTTTGTAGTGGGAAATTTAACCCTTTTCATTTCAAACTTCACTTTCTTTCATTACATGAAACTTTTGTCATAGTAGCTAGTGAAAGAGGTCTAAATTTTACAATATAAAGAATACAGTTCTGTGCAGATTTAATCAATATCGCACAAAACTGTATTATTCTTTATAAGTTAAGAATGCTTTATTTCAGACCCAGCTTTGCCTTTACTTGGGCGGTCACGTCTGTAGAAAGTGTTGTACTTATATATGGGATAGTACCATCATTATTCATGATATATACATATCCACCTTCAATACCTACTGATTTGATTGCTTCCAGCACTTTTGAAGAAATGGCTTGTAGCTTTTCTGCACCAGCTTTCTGAAGAGCTTGTTGGTTATCTTGAACACTCTGACGAATTTTTCCGTCCATTTCTTGCAATTCTTGTTCACGGCGCTGCTTTATATTATCTGGTAAAGTAGAACCATTTTTTTGATAATCTTCTAGTTTTTTGTTAAATTCGTCTTGCATACTTTTGAAATCAGCCTCATATTGCTTTTGTAAGGCTTCGATTTCTGACATCGCGGTAGAATATTCAGGCATAACCTGAATGATTTCCTGAGCGTTTACGTGGCCGAACTTTGCCTGTGCCATAGCTGCCATAGGAAGCAGCATCATCAGTGCTAAAAAAAGTTTCTTCATGTTTGTTTTCGTTTTTTTATTTGTGATTACTTGTTTTCCTATTTCTTTATAGGTGATGTTCTTTTTTATATAGACTATGCAAATGGGATAAGGTTTATTTCTTTAGTTGGAATATCCCAGTTTACGGAGTACCTCATTGCTGATGTCGATCTTTGGTGA
>JAEEKG010000092.1 GCA_016282315.1 Clostridiales bacterium
CATCGCTAATTTTTTAAAAAATCGATGGGTGGGGGTCTTTTAAGGTATGCCCTCGACATAACTTACGATAACCAATTATGTGGCCTTTCTTGTCACTCTTTTTTCGACAAAGGTATTGACTTCATACCATTAGACTTTTACAACACATCCCGCACGGGTTTGTGGATTACAAACTCAACTATTCCATAAATAGTCCAATTTCCTGTCGGATAAACATCATAAACCCTTTTTCCGTTTTCCGTTTCATCATTTGCCGCCTTAAGATAATCCTTATTATTCTTTCTCGCATAGATTTTACAAGTTGCTTCCTGATCATCAAGTATGGCGATTATGGTCTGACCATAATCTGCAACAGAAGACAATCTAACCACCAATAAGTCGCCGTCAAATATGCCACGGTTTATCATACTGGGACCTTTAGCATGCAAAATCACATGTTCTGCTGAACCAAATATCTCATCCGGCAGCGCAACACAAGCTTCAATATCCTCTATCGCTTCAGATGGCTGCCCACAACGGACTGCACCGACAATAAAAGTATTATGACTTCCCTTTTTCTTTATAAAGTCAGGCAAAGCAATTTGCTTCCATCCGCCATTATTTTCTGTTTTGATAAGATTTCTCTTTTTCAGATGACCAATATATCTGGAAACCACCGCAAGCGAAGAAAAATGGCAACTATCCATAATCACTCTGTAAGTAGGAGTCTTTCCTTCCCTTGTTTGATAGTCCTGGATAAATTGCAATGTTTCACTCATTTTGCTCTCATCAATTACTTTCATTTCTTTTTCCTTTCGGGAACTTAATGTTCCCTTATATTATAAAAAGAAAACCCGCTTTTGTCAACGGGTTTTGATGATTTGAGGTGTGGAAGTTTTTGCCCACCTATAAATACTTTGTTATTAATTCATTGAATTTTTCAACAACATCTTCTGGTCCTAAAATTCTCATTGCTCCTCTGGAAGCCAATACCCAGCCGAAGAACAGTCCACTTACTTTAACATCAACAGTGGCTTTAAAATGTTCTGAATCAATAATCTCTGTCTTTACTCCTTCTCCAAACTTGTCGATCACACTATCCATAAGTTCGTTTTCGCATAAAAGTTCAACCGTTGAAACATTGCCGCCCATCATTGAAAATTCCTTATCAAAGAAATCAGAAACACTAAAATCATTTGGAGCATCTACTCTTTCTGAATCCAAAATCTCAAGGTCTGTCATGCGGTCAAGTCTGAACTTTAACACTTTATTTTTATAGTAATCACCACAGCCAACAACATAATACATATCATTGTTCCATATCAATGATAAAGGTGAAAATACATATATCTTCCCGTCTTGTTTCAAAACCTTTTCCTTTTGAGCATTATAATCGAAATAACAGAAAGAGATTTTTCGATTTGCAATAATTGCTTTTTGAATCATCTCAACATTATAGGGAAGATTGACATTATCCGCCTTTACCCGACTACCAATGTATAGTTGCCTTTTAAGAATATCACCTTTATAAGTTCCGACAAGAGTAGATAACTTTTCAATTAGTTCCCTACTATGTTTTTCTGAAATAAATCTGCTTGATTGAACAGCATCAACAAGGACTTTTACCTCCGCAAGCGTAAATGGACGCGAGTGCATATAGTATAGATTCTGTGTACTTCTAATACAACAAATGTCATACCCGACATTAATCAATTCAGATATGCATTCAGATATAGTTTTTCTGTCTGCATCAAGATTTTGTTTAGCAAGATACTCGTTAATGCCCTTTATAGACACAGAATGATCTTCATCTGTTTTATCATGAAGATATTTCAGTATTAGAAGAAGCCTGTTATAATTCTTCATTTGAAGTAAAAAACCTTCTTTTTCAGATAACGTATTTTTATTATACTCAAAAAACGATTGAGCTGCCGCTCTCGGGCAAATACACGTCGGCGAGGAGCGGAAATCCGTTTTTGTCGTAATAATCTTCTTTTAGTTTTTGCAGTACACTCTCGGCTTTATTTTTCTCGACGAGCACGGCGATACAACCGCCAAGCCCTGCGCCGAGCATTTGCGATCCGAGCACGCCGTCGGTGCTGTTAAGCATATCGCAAAGCGCGTCGATCTCGGGAATTGAACAACCGTAAGCGCCAGGCTGAAGAGCGATATCTGCTTCTTCTTCGGAGCATTTTATCAGATATTCGTCGGTAATCTTCATCGGGAAATTGCCCGAAACTCTGTCGCCGTTGTGGCTGATCTTCATCAGCTCGCCGAGGCCTTTATAGTCGCCTCTTTCGAGGTATTCAAGGCACTCTTTGCTCCTTGCGCACTCGCTGATCCCGAACAGAGCGACTCCGCGAAGATCGTACGTACCCGGGTCGGCATGAGATGAGAAGATATGTTCGATTTTGTCCTTGTTTTCGGGCATCAAGTCGAGTATTTCTTCTCTTGTCGCCGTTTCGGGAAGGCGTTTGAGCATTTTATAGATGCTCGAATACGGTCTTATCACTGCCGCGTCGCGGAGTTCGACCATATTGTACTCGGGAAAATACTTTTTCATCAGCATAAAGCTGATTTCGTAAGCCGCGACTTTGGCGTTAAATTTGTTTTTGCTACCTTCTGCCTTGTTGCTTTTGATGTTGCTGTTCGCGAGAATGATCGCGTAATCGTCGGAGAACGCCTCGCTGTTTCCGACATAAAACGGCTTGAAACCGAGTTGCGTTATTCTTCCTTTTTCGCTGCTGCAGATTGACCGTAAGAACGGCCAGCGAAGACACTATTCCCGGCCAGGTAAAGACATAATTCCCGGTCAAACAAAGACATAATAACGGGCCAACTTTTTGCTTTCGGCTATAATAGAATCACCCCTTGCGGGGAATCTATTATAGGAGGTCCGTTTATGGACTACAAACGAGTGCTGCGGCTCCATTATGTCAATGGAATGAGTAGCAGAGCCATTTCTGAGAGCACAGGAGATGGCAAAACCACAATTAACGACTTTTTGAATCGATTCAGAGAGAGTAATGTGCTCACCTGGCCTCTTTCTGAAGATATCACCAATGAAACCATTGGCGAGTTGTTGTATCAAAAACCCGGCAACATCTGTGGTGATGAGTATTACCGCACATTTAGCGAAGAAGAAGTCCATCGAAAGTTAGCCAAGAAAGGCGAAACGCTTCTTCATCTTTGGAAGCTCTACAATGCTGAAGGCGAAGTAGATGGGAAGCGGCCTTTGAGTTACCGCCAGTACTGCCGCCGTTACGCAAACTGGATGGGCAACAAGAATGTGACGTTCCATATTCAGCGGTACCCGGGCGTAAACCTGGAACTGGATTTTGCCGGCAAAACGCTATGGCTTCATGATTCGCGAAGCTCAGACGTTCTTACTAAGGTGACGATCTTTGTTGCCGCCTTATCCTTTAGCGACTATTTCTATGTCGAAGGAATGACCAATTGCGATATTGGAAACTGGATTCGCGTTAACAATAACGCGTTGAAGTATTTCGGCGGCGTTACGCAGACTGTTACACCGGACAACTGTAAAGTGGCAGTTACCCAAAACAAGGACTGGATTGATCCGAGTTTGAACAAGGAGTTCCAGGCCTGGGCAGCTCATAACGGGACGGTAATTCTTCCCGCCAAAGTTAAGTCCCCACGATGGAAACCCAATGTTGAGGGGCACGTAAAAATCGTTACGATGCATATCCTTATGGATATGGACGAGATGACTTTCTATTCTTTGGAAGAACTCAATACTGTCCTCTGGGAAAAGATGAACCGTGAAAACCGAGTTAATTTCGAAAAGCTCAGTTATTCGCGCAAGGATCTGTTTGAAAAAGAAGAGAAAGATACCTTACAACCTCTTCCGGAAAGCCAGTATGAATATCTCGTGCGGAAAATGGTTACTGTAAGTCCGGATTTCTCGTTTGTCTATGATTCCGTCCATTATTCTATGCCCAGAAGATACCTCAAGAAGCAATTGGAGATTCGTGCTGGTGACACTAAAATCTATGTTTACAATTCCAATGGCGATTTGATTCGAACCCATGAACGAAGTTATACTCCGAAAAGTTGGGTTGTGATTCCTTCCGATATGCCCAAGGAATACAGCGATTACAGCTACTGGAATACGCCCTATTTCTTAGGAAAAGCAGGAAGAATAGGGCCCAATACGAGGGCTTTAATACAACGTGTAATAGAGAAATATGATTTTCCAGTACAGTCTTACCGCAGCTGCTTTGGCATTCTTCGATTTGCCGAAAGATATGGAAATGAAGCTCTGGAAGCATGCTGCAAAAATGCAATCCTCTATGGCAAATGTAGCTATAACTACGTTTCCACCACCATCTCTTCGTTCGTTACTTTCGATTCACCGCAGGACCATAACACCGTTTCTGAAGTATCTGCATCCTTTGGCGAATACAAAGATGATGATACACAGTATTCATTGGAAAACCTTCTGAAAAAGCAGGAGGTGTCCCATGAATGACTTGATTTATGACGTTGAGAAAATGCTGGATGAACTTGGCATGACTACTGCGGCAATTCAATGGAAAAAGCTGCTGGATGATCCTGATTTTGGTCATTATTCTCCGCGACAATTGCTATGTGAGGTTCTAACTCCGCAATACGAGGAGATGCTGAATAAGCGGTATGAAACCAACCTCAAATTCAGCAACCTCATTGACCGAAGTGCCAGGACTGAAAATCTGAGAACCGGAAATGGACGAAAGTACAATGACGAAACAGTCCAACAAGTATTGTCTTTTCGGTTCGTTTCAACCGGACAGAATATTGGTGTCTATGGCAAAACAGGTGCTGGCAAGTCTTACTTTCTGTCTGCACTTTGTAACGAAGCTTGCCGATTGAATTATCGCTGCCAAATACACGACTATTGCGATATGATTGATGAGCTGCGCAGACTAAACAATAATAATGTGGAAAAATATACAAAGCGGCTGAAATACTACTCCAGGCTGAGGATTCTTTTTATCGATGACTTTTGCATTAGCAGGTATCCTGAAGAAGGCGTAAACATTCTCTACCACTTGCTGAAAAGCAGAGATGATCTCCATTATCCGACCGTGTTTAATTCTCAATACGCACCAAGCGACTGGAGTACTCAACTTGGATCTGATCCAAACTGTTATGGGAAAGTGGATGGCATCCGCCGCCGGCTTACCAATGGATATACCATTGAAATAGTGAAGCTATGAGATATTACAACTCTTTCGCCTTCACAGGTACTCCCCTCGTAACGGGGGACCAGTCCCCCGAACCCCCAGAGGTTTATCGCTTTGAGTCTGAAGGGGCTCAGGCTACCGGTATCTTTTGGACGTTGAATAACAAAAAAGGCGATACCGTACAGCATCGCCCCAACAGACACCAGAAGGCGCTCGAGTTGGTCCTCACCATTGCTCTATCCTCCAACTGGTAAAGTAAGCATAACACTATACAACGAAAAATTCAAGTGTTCCCGGCCAATTTCTGGCCGCCAATTGTGACCAAATGTGGCCGGGAATTATGTCTTTGTTTGACCGGGAATTATGTCTTTAGTGGCCGGGCTGAATGGCCATCTGCAGCTGCACTTCATCGCCGCGTGATCGCCGGCGCCGCCGCGCGTTCCGACAAACCATTCACCTTCACCGCACCAATCGATAAACTGTGCGTTTGAAACGGAAATACAGTTTAGCGCAGTTACCGCCTCCGCCGTCGCAACGACGATGCTCGACGAAGACGAAAGCCCCGCCGCCATGGGAATATTGCCGTCCATTAGAATATTCATCCCGCAGATCGGCGCATCAAGCGAAAATTGTATGCGAGCGATAATAGCGATTATGTAATTGTACCACGCGCCTTTGTGCGCGCTGACAAAATTCTTTATCCCATCCGATTCGATGAACGAAAGCCAGTCATTGTGCGGAGCACGGGCCATCATTTCGTCGATGTTGAATTCAAAATCGGAATAGGTCGGATTTGTGTTTGAGACTCTTACCGTTCTGTCATCTCGCGGAGAAACGATGAGCATCGTGTTCTTGTCGATCGCCATCACATTGGTGTTTCCGCCGCGGTGGTCGATATGTCTGCCAAGAATGTTCACTCGCCCGGGAGCACGTGTAATAATGGCCGGTTGATTGCCGTATTTTGAAATAAACGCTTTGAGCGCGCTTTTTTCGCGTTCGTCGGCAGTTGCTGTGAAATCGGACGCTTTCCGCATGAAATGGCGGCTCATGGCGATCAGTTCGGGTTTTGTCGAGTATGTCAAAACGTCGTTTTGATTTTTCACGACATAAAGCTCTGCCTCGTTGTTTTTGGCAAAATACTCCATTGTGTCGGTAACGTATATCTCGCCCTGAACGTTTTTCGGAGTACAGCTTTCGAGCACAGTTAGCGCGGCGTCGATTTCAAAGCGATACAGCGCCATATTCGTGTATTCGGAATTCAGAAGTTCGTCCGCGGTAAACGCTTGGCCGCAGATACGTACAGCGCCGTTGCTGTTCCCAACGAACCATTTTTTGCAGATCGCGGTTTCGTCGGCTTTTTTTATCGTCGATTCGATCTTTTTGTCGCCGAGCCCGAGTTTTTGCAGTTCATTTTTCCACTCGTCTTTCGATTTCGGCCATGCTTTCAGCATTGCAGCGTCGGCAAACTCGCAAATTCCGTAAGGTCTCCCGTCACGCATGGCAATGCGCCCTCCCGTCGGGTTGATGCCACTACGCTGAACGCCGTAAACGGCTTTACCTTTGAGATTCACGTAATCTTTCAGAATTGAAGACGAAATGATTTTGTCGCCGACGGAAACGATCACGTTTCCGCGATAGCCCATATCTTTGAGCGCACGAAGACCGAGAAGCGTGGCGCTTCCCGTACCGTTCTGGACTTTTTGGTATACGAAAACAACGCCGGAAATGCCGTCAAGTGCGGCCATGACATCTTCAGCCATGTGACCGACAATGACGACGATTCTTTCAATTCCGGCGTCTTTCATATTCTGCACGACGCGACGAACGACAGGCACCCCTGCACAGTCAAAGCAGACTTTGTTGTGTGAGTTGTCTTTCATTCTCGTCCCGCGACCGGCGGCGAGGACTATTGAGGCGATGTTAGGCATAAGTTAATTCTTTCTTTAAATAACAATGTCATAATTGTTAAAGGCCGACAATTGATTTGTTATATAGAAATTATACATATAATATGGATAACAATTATTATTTGTGATGTTTATACCTCATTCGAGTCCAGCTATTATGAGTAGTTCCCTCATTTTTTTAATCGTTTCCTTACTATATCTTCTCATTTTTTTTATTTTTTGCATGGCATGGTGTCTCTTCTTTTGAACAAAAATCCGATCAATCCAACGGCGTATTTGATAAAACGGAACCAAAAATCTGTATTTTGCATACGGATAAATTACAACCAGTTCTTTATAAGGAACAAAAATATAATGTAGCGCTCTTTTTATTCTCCCTGTGTTTCTGACAACGAGTTCATTCGCACCTTCTAACTCACCATATTTTCCTATACCCAAAATATACTCTATGATCTTTTCGTCGTCATCAGTACAACACTCACCAGAAAAAAGCACTTGGTTAAGTGCAATTATTCGTTTATAAAACTTGTTGATTCCTGCCTTTTTACACAATTCCTCTACTTCTTTGTGGTCATATCCCTGCTTTTCAAGAAGCCATATATCAATAAATGGTCGGAATCCACTTCCTCCATGTGTAAAATGATAAGCAAGATGAGCAATTTGGTGAAAAACGAAAAAAGAATCGTACATTTTCATTTGATAACTATCATATGGAATCACATAGTTCCAAACTTGAGAAAGAACCTTGTCCATTGAATCGACTGCTTCCATAATATTGTGATGTAATTCCAAATGTGTCATGCCATGAAATAATGACACATCATGGAATTGAACACCACTTTTACATATATATTCCTCTTGAGTAAGACTTGAAATGGCATTTTTCAAATCCTCTCTGTGTACAAGAACATCTATATCGCAACTTGTTCTCATCCAAGGCTCAGGGTATAATGATCTCAATTCAGTTCCTTTTAGAAATATATGCTTAATACAAGCTGAATTAAGGACATTATTAATATGGTTTACTTCAAAATCAAGCCCCACATATCGTGCTATGGCCCTATATTTGACTTTTTCCGCAGCTTTCAAAAACTCATTTTCATTTTCATCATTGCCTATTGGTAATACACCAAGTGATTCAGCCGCAACATAAAACAGGTGTCCTAAATCATGCTTGCGTGCTAAAAGAAAAGCATCTTTAAAAAGTTGAAACGATGCTTTTTCTTTTATCTCATCTGAAAGTTTGAATCCATTTATTAAACAACTAGTCAATTCAATAAAGAAATTTAATGTATTCATAAGATTAAACTATATCTTACCATTTCCACATTAGCTATAGTAATACTTTTTATATGTAAAAATAAAACCCAATTAAATACTCTACACCATACTCAATAATCTAAATCTTTTCGCTAAATGTATCTGGTTTTTTGGGATTGAAAATCTCATTTGCCCACATAACCGTGATGAGATTTTCTGTCTCGCTGAGGTTTATGATGTTATGCGTATAACCCGGCAACATATGAACAGCTTGGATTTTGTCGCCAGAGACTTCAAATTCGAGTATTTCACTGCTTCCGATTTTTCGCTCCTGAATGAGCCCATGACCGGAAACAACAATGAAGAACTCCCACTTACTATTGTGCCAATGCTGTCCTTTAGTAATTCCTGGTTTGCTGATATTAACACTAAACTGTCCGTGGTCAGCCGTTTTCAAGAGTTCGGTGAATGAACCCCTATCGTCTACATTCATTTTTAGGTTGAACGCTATCTTTTCTTTCGGTAGATATGAAAGGTACATAGAGTACAACTTTTTCTCAAAACTCCCATCTGGAATTGCAGGCATAAATAATGTCTGTGGTTGATTGTGGAAAGTGTATAACAATTCAACAATCCGTCCAAGTGTTACTTTATGCGTGATAGGTGCAGCACAGTATTTACCATTTTCTGTCAGCACGGTTTGAATACCATCAAACTCGCAGTGATGTTCTTTTTCCTCTAGTGCATCGAACATCTCATCAATCAAATCGTCAATAAAAAGCATTTCTAGCTCTACAGATGGATCGTTTACAGTTATAGGCAGGTCGTTTGCAATGTTATTGCAAAATGTACCGACCGCACTGTTATAGTTTGGTTTCACCCATTTACCTACGAGATTTGGAAAACGATATACAAGCACCTTCGCACCTGTTTCTTTTGAATATTTAAAGAACAAATCTTCCCCTGCTTTTTTAGAAATTCCATACTCCGACGTGCCAAAACGTCCCTGTAACGTAGCCTGAATAGAAGAACTGAGCATGATTGGGCAGGTGTTATTGTGCTTCTTTAGCATGTTAAGGAGTGTGGAGGCAAAACCGAAGTTTCCTTCACGAAATTCCTTTGGATCTTTAGGGCGATTGACGCCAGCAAGATTAAACACAAAATCCGCATCAGCACAGTATGCATCAAGTTGTTCGGGCGTTGAGTCAATGTCGTATTCGTAAATTTTGTCGATATGGATGTTCGGGCGCGTGCAGTTCTTCCCATCGCGGATATTCTTGAGGTTTTCAACAAGATTGCGACCGACAAAACCATTGGACCCTGTCACTAATAACTTCATTAATCTTTTCTCCATGTCATTCTGTTTACAATGCTCGTATAGGATTGAATGATGCGAACCACCTTCATTGACACACAAATGTCTGTATAATCAGGACAAGGTTTGCCAAGAACACTTTGTTCCTTCATTTCGATGGCCATGTCAGTTGCTTGAAGTAATTCTTTTTCAGTAATACCGGCAATTATGAAATCGCCTACCTCGATCGCTTCAGGCCTTTCGGTTGAAGTACGGATACATACCGCTGCGATTGGGCTTCCGATAGAAAGATAGAAACTTGATTCCTCAGGCAATGTTCCGGAGTCTGAGACGATAGCCAAAGCATTCATTTGTAGGTTATTGTAATCATTGAAACCAAGCGGTTCATTTACCCTTACTCTAGGATCAAGTTTGAATCCGGATGCCTCAAGCTTTTTCTTGCTTCTTGGATGGCAGCTATAAAGGATCGGCATATCGTATTTACGAGCCAACGCATTGATCGCATTGAACAAATTATTGAAGTTCTTTTCGCTATCAAGGTTCTCTTCTCTATGAGCTGAAAGCAGGATGTAATTGTCCTTTTTAAGGCCTAAACGCTGCAAAACGTCACTCTTTTTAATTTTTTCAAGATTCATCGTAAGAACCTCTGCCATCGGAGATCCAGTAACATAAGTTCTTTCTTTAGGCATTCCGCATTCGATCAAATAACGTCTTGCGGCTTCAGAATATGGAAGGTTTACGTCGCTGATGATGTCAACGATTCTTCTGTTTGTTTCCTCAGGCAAGCACTCGTCTTTACAACGGTTGCCGGCTTCCATATGGAATAGAGGAATGTGCAATCTCTTAGCGTTGATTGCAGAAAGACATGAGTTAGTATCACCTAAAACAAGCACCGCTTCAGGCTTTAATTCCACCATAAGGTCATAAGTTTGGCTGATGATATTTGCGCAAGTTTCACCAAGGTTCTTCCCTGCAACGTGGAGCAATACATCAGGTCCGCCTAGTTCGAAATCTTCCCAAAATACTGTGGAAAGGTTCTTGTCATAGTTTTGGTTTGTATAGCAAATGCAGGTGTCGAGATACTCCTTTGCACATTTCATAACAGCGGCAAGGCGGATAATCTCTGGACGTGTTCCACATATGATGAGAAGCTTAATTTTTCCGTTTTCTTTCCAATTAGCCATTGTCTTTTTCTCCATTATAGCATTCCAAGTGCTTCTTTAACGTAATCGACAGTCAACAGTTTCTTTACAACTCCATCTATATCAAGCAACGTCGTATTGTGACTAGTATAACTCTCATCCGCCTCAGTCATAACTTCTCCCTTGACAAAAAACTTATCATAGTTTAGATCTCGGTTATCAGCTACAACTCTAAAATAGTTACCCATATCTTCACTGCGTAAACGTTCTTCTCTAGTCATCAGCGTTTCATAAAGCTTTTCTCCATGGCGCGTGCCAATAATACATGTGCCGGTATCTCCAAAAAGCTTTTGAACACCTTTTGCAAGATCTCCAATAGTCGATGCATCTGCTTTTTGAATGAATAGATCTCCGGGATTTGCATGATCAAATGCAAAACGCACCAATTCGACTGCTTCATCAAGATTCATAAGAAAACGTGTCATAGCAGGATTTGTAATAGTAATCGGGTTCCCTGTTTTTATTTGGTCGATAAAAAGTGGGATGACTGATCCACGAGAACACATGACATTACCATAACGAGTACAACATATGACGGTTCCGCCTCTTTCTGCTGCAACACGCGCGTTAGCATAAATAACATGTTCCATCATTGCTTTTGAAATTCCCATAGCATTAATTGGGTATGCTGCCTTATCTGTAGAAAGACATACTACGCGCTTAACTCCTGCTTCAATAGCTGCATGTAAAACATTATCCGTTCCTTCAACATTTGTTTTTACTGCTTGCATGGGAAAAAACTCGCATGATGGAACTTGTTTAAGTGCGGCCGCATGAAAAATATAGTCAACTCCTGGCATTGCATCTGCAATCGAGCGAAGATCACGAACATCTCCAACAAAGAACTTAACTTTCTTTGCATGTCCTGGATATCGCGCTTGAAGTTCATGACGCATATCATCTTGTTTTTTCTCGTCACGCGAAAAAATACGTATTTCTCCTATATCAGTTTCGATAAATTGTTTTAAAACTGCTGATCCGAATGAACCGGTTCCCCCAGTAATCATTAACGTTGAATCCTTAAAAAAACTCATTGTTTTACCTCATTTCATAAAAGCATTAATATATGGTTATAATTTGTAAAAAACTCTTTTCTTCATTCGCTTTCAGCATAATGATTCCTTTTTTATGGCAAATGTTTAAATCATGAGATTGAAAATCAGCCATCCCAGCCCACGGCTCTATACATGCAAAAGGACTGTTGTTTCCTTTGGGAGCCCATAACACCACATAACTAAAGCCATAGAACTCAACTTTAGTAAATATTCCTTTTTTATCGCAAATGGCAATATAGTCTGTATCTAATTCAGACACTTCGAAAATTTTCGATGCCTTGTCAAACAAATTGTCCATTGGAATCAAATTATCTTTAAAGCAACAATGGTTTTCTTTTAAACCGATAATTCCATCTTTTTGTGTATAGCTCAATGCATTTTGTGTTTTAGAAAACAAATAATAGCACTCTTTTTGTTGGCTTGGCAATCTATAAGTATAATGCGAGCCTATGGAAAATGGCATCGTTTTGTTTCCAGTATTCTTTACTGAATAACTCACAAACAAATGATTTTCGTACAATTGATAGTTAATCCGAACAACAAATGAAAACGGATATAGGTCTCTTGTGGCTTTTGAATCAGCAAATGACATTATTGCAGAAATGTTAGAAGCATCAATCATTTCCATATTATAATCTCTTAAGAATCCATGCATTGGCATATAATAATTTTTGTTTTCGTAAGTATAACAATCATTTATTAGCCCTCCACATATTGGAAAACAAACAGAAGTTCTTCTAGGCCAAATTAACTTATCATATATCCAATAATGATCTATCCCTGTGTGTCGATTAATTATTCTTTCGATATGTGCGCTCTGCTGATTTATTTGAACTTCAATTTCACTATTTCTTAACGTAATCATTTCATTCACCATAAAAGCACTTATATGTCATTTAATCATTGTCAAATAAATGTTCATTACAAGCGCCACCATTGCATTCCAGATTCTTTTAATTCTCTGATGTTGAATATTCCTTTTACATCAATAAGAACCTTTTCACATTCGTCGCAATTCTTGTACATTTTCTTAATCTCATCTATTGTTAATGCTTTAAATTCATTATGAGCAACAGCAACTATTATACAATCAGCATTATTTATTTCATCCAACTTATTAAGCTTAACTCCGTACTCGTGTTCAGCATCTATTTCTGATGCCCATGGATCAACTATCATGGGGTGAATTCCGTACGAATTAAGTTTTTTTATAATATCATCCACCTTGCTATTACGAGTGTCAGGACAATTCTCTTTGAATGTAAGACCAAGAATAACCACCTTACTTTTTTTGGGTGCTTGGTTTGCTTCTATCATTTTTTTTATCGCCACTTCAGCTATATATGAGCCCATTGAATCATTAACAATTCTCCCATTCAATATTATCTGACTGTGATAACCTAATTTTTCAGCTTGATAAGTAAAATAATATGGATCAACCCCTATACAATGACCGCCAACCAAGCCTGGTCTAAAACCAAGTGCATTCCACTTTGTGTTCATTCCATCAACAACCTCGTTTGTGTCTATGTCCATTCTATCAAAGACCATTGCGAGTTCGTTCATGAAAGCAATATTAATATCACGTTGACTATTCTCAACAACTTTAACAGCCTCGGCGGTACGTATATTGGAAACAGGATGTGTTCCAACTTCTATCACAATATCGTATATAGACTTAATCTCTTTTAATGAATCTTCATCAATGCCAGATACTATTTTTTTAATATTTTCCAACCGATGAACCTTATCTCCAGGGTTTATTCTTTCGGGACTATATCCAACTTTAAAATCTTTTCCACACTTTAATCCACTTTGTCTTTCCAAAATTGGTATGCAAATATCCTCAGTACAACCTGGATATACTGTTGATTCATAGACAACAATTGTATTCGGTCTAAGATTTCTACCAACAATCTCCGAAGCACCGACGACGGGAGTTAAGTCTGGAGTATGATCTGTATTTACAGGAGTTGGGACAGCAACAATAATAAATCTTGTTTTGGAAAGATCTTTTTCTTCTGAGGTGAAATGAATTTTTGTTTTCTTTATTTCATCATCGCCAACTTCTTTTGTTGGATCGATCCCAGTTTTATATAGTTCAATTTTGTCCTTATTTATGTCAAAGCCGATGACATTTATACCTTTTTTAGCAAAAGCATGTGCTATTGGCATTCCAACATATCCAAGTCCAACTAATGCCAAAGCTTCCGACTTGTTTATAAGTTGTTCATAAATACTCATTTTTCTTTTCTCCATAAAAATAAATTTGCAATTATTCACTAAAACCGTTTAATACCCATTTCACGGCTTTCTCATAGTCATTTTGTGTATCAATTTCTTTCGTTTGTATTTTCATTACCTTAATTGGCATAAGTGGTTCAAGCATCATGTAAACATGTTGATTTCCCGGTGTTAACCTTTCAGTTTTCATTTTTGCCAAGCCTGTCCATTCAAGTTGTCCAAAATCGCGAGAAAACCTCACAACGCACCCGTTCTCAATTGACATAAGCACAGGATTATCTGTTGTTGGATTACATCCACCAATAACCTCGCCCTCGTATTCTAATAAGCACTTTAAATCCTTTGGATTGACAAGTAAGTCTCCGTCGAACGCCACAGAATACTCCCTTGCCCCTATTAATCCTTTTGAAAAGCTTGCTGCTGTCCCTGTTGTTTTATAATCGTAATTAAATGCAAATGTGATATCGTTGCGGTAATTTTTCACAACATCTATTACTCTTTCAGCCTGATATCCAACAACAACCCTTATATCATCATAATCTTTCAATTGTTCAAGTTGATGTATGATAAGTGGCTTGCCAGCAACATCAACCAACGCTTTCGTTGTACCAATTCCTAGTCTCGTTCCCATTCCTGCGCAGCTAATAATTATCGTTATGTTATTTTTCATTTTTATTTTCTCCGTTTTCATAGTAATGCTGTTAAAAAATCCGCACATTTTTTATCGCTAAAAAAAGCATAGTCAATACATTTTATCAATGATGGAGCGATATCGCGAACCCCACCAAAACCAATTGCCACTTCTGCAAATTTTGCCATTCCCGAATCATTATCACCATCTCCAACCACAACCAAAGGTTGAACAAATTGTTTCACCATAAGTTCTTTATCAACCACACTAATAATCTTTGAAATATGATCGTTTTTAGTTTCCGCTTTTGAACAATAATAATGATTCTTCATGCCAATTCTTTGCATTAATCCACTTATCCAAATATCCAAGTTTCCAGTCACTATATAGCATCTGTCTTTGTTTTTCATTATGAATTCGGTAATACATTTATTGAGTGGAATACTCGCAACCAATTTATTAACTTCTGATACCGGAACATCTGATAAAATCTCAACCCTTTTAATAAAACTTGTTTTGAAAGGAAGCTCTCCTCTCATTGTTGCTTCAGTTAATCGCCTCATTTCTGATAATTTTCCTATTTTAGAAGATATCTCAGGTAGGATCTCTTTTTGCGTTATCGTTGAATCTAAATCAAACAAGAAAATATAATCACTCATGATTCTCTCCTCCAGACAACTGTTCGTCTTTATTTATTCTTAATTTACTAATCATCTTTCTAAAAGATTTTTCTTTTGAGAGAAACAATGGCACCCACATTGATAATGCTAAAATAATAAAACAAACAGTTATCGTTGCCATTGAGCATAGAATATTTGTTTGACTAAACGATTGATATATGTCTCTAACACAATATGTAATTGTCGCTACACTTATACAAATAGCAGAAGCAAATATGATTTTAAAACTGTTTTTTGTTTTTTCAGTAATAAAAACAACGCTATTTCTTTTGTCGCCCTTTCTATTTTGTTCTCTTTTATATACATAATAGTACAATGGCATAGATATAGCAACTGATAAACTAGTAGCCAAAGCCAATCCCGTATGTCCAAGTGAGTTAACAAAAATAGCATCAAATACAATATTTGTACCCACTGTTAATGCGCTCAAAATTGTACAATACTTTGCTTTTTTATTTGCATAAAAGTATTTTATTATTATCGCATTACAAGACAAAGGAATTAAACCAAATAAATATGCCATAAATGAAGATGCTGTTAAATTCGTGGATTCGCTATTAAATGCCCCTCTTTCAAAGACAACAAAAACAATTTGATTAGACATAATAACGCATGTTGAAATAACTGGAATTAAAACAATAAATAGTATTCTAAGCGATAATCCAATTGTGTCTCTAGCACGTACATCATCTTTTTGAGCAAGATACTCTGAAACCTTGGGATACAAAATAGTTGTAACCAAAACAGTTACCACACTATAGATAACCTTTCTAAGCGAATTTGAATATGCTAGTGAAGAAATAGAACCTTCATATAAATATGATGCAAACATCTTATCGAAAAATGTACATATGTCATCAATAATGTATGTAATCGTAATTGGAACAATCGTTTTAACTAATTCTTTTATACCATCATGATCTTTCAATGATAATTTAAATCTGTACTTTGTACCAAAAGTTAAAAATATTGATATAATCCATTCAATCAAGTATGCGATTACAATTCCAACTGCAACAATATACTTTCGAGTTCCAAAACTAATGATCAATGCAACAATTTGAACAATATTAATTGCTAAACTTGGCACTATTGAACGCACAAAATATCCATTTGCAGCCAAAAAAGAGTTGTTCAGTTTTGTTGAAGAAATAAATAAAATGGAAAACGCCAAAATAAAAAGCAGTTGTACCGTTTCAATGCTTTTTTCATCAGAAAAACCTGGTAATGCAATTGCGACTAATTGTTTTGCAAGTACCAAACACAACAATAATGACGCAATGGATAAAATATAACAAATAGTTTTTATTGTATTAGTAAATTTTTCTCCTTCACCTGAAATGACTTTTCTTTTGTATATCGGTGTATAGGCAACACTAATTGTAGTTAACCATCCAAAAAAAACACTTATTATAAGGTTCGCAGATACTATTGAATCAACAAATTCGCTTGTTCCAAAATAATATGCTTGAACAATTTCTCTAATGAACCCCAATATTTTTTCACATAAAACCATTACAGTAATTACTGCCGTTGCTTTTAGAATGCTCTTTTTCATTGCTTCCACTCCGGCGGTATATCGCGAGACAAAACAGTTAATGACTTAGACAAATGCATTAATCTCTTCGATTTTGTTTTAAATGCATAATAAGAATAACGATTGCTTAACCTTGCCTTTAATGCATCATGTACATATGGAATATCTGTTGATAAAACCAAGTTTTCATATAACGATACGTCTTTTTCCAGCAATGATTTAAATCCATTTGCTAGAATCTCTATTGAATGACCATCAACTTTCCCAATATAGTCTTTGTAATCATCTCCATGAATATATTCTTTTGATAAGTCAATTTCCTCAATTTCATGAATAACAGGAAGCTTATCTAACCCATATGTAATAAAGCGTTCTGGAATTATACTTGGTTCATATCTGTAAACAACTATTTGTTTTGCTTGCGCTTCTAACAATACTGTGCTCATTCGAGATATTACAACATCAACATAATTCAGCCACCAATACATACTTTCTTCACTTATTACATGTATTTTTTCACACAACCTCAATGAATTATCTTTTCCGGGGTGGGGGCGATATATTATTTCATAATTATCTAAAAAAGCGCTTGAAAGACTGTTTAATTGTGATTCTGTTTTTTTGAGGTCATTTATAGTGAATTCATTATACTCTTGCAGATCCTGCTGGTTATAACCCTGAATTATCATTTGTTGAATCATCTCATTCGAACGGACTGGTCCAGATTCACAAATAATTATCCATTTTTTATCTTGGTTTAGTCCATATTTTTTTGCGACAACTGATCTATCTGCAATATTCTGATGTTCCTGGGAAAAAAGCAAATCTGCTCTTGGATTTTGAGTAATAATTATATGATCACTCGGGACACCTTTTTCAATCAATTTATTTTTATATATTTCAGTCCATGCAGAATGATAAATATAATTCTGAGTAAAATAATCTCTTGGATATAGTTTGAATTCGTTATATGAAGCACCTATCTGTTCATGCCGTAAGTTAAAAACCAGTTTAATTCTATTTCTCTTTATAAGTAGTAAAATTTTGTTTAGTGATTTTTCCTTGTAGGCATATGGAACAGCAAGTATATCTATAATCCTCTTTGAAGCAATTTTATAAACCTCGTTGATCTGAAAATGCATTGAAAAAACATATGCATTTGCTATGTCATTCTTTACAAGATAATCTTTAACTCTTATGCATGTTTCATATTCCCTAGACACGTGTTCATATAGGATAACTACAGTTTTCATTTAATCCTCCAACGTATGCGCAATTGCATTCACTAACTTTTCTGCTACATACTCTTCTGTTCTTTCCATTGATGAAAAAGTTGCTCCTCCAATATGTGGTGTAATAATAATATTCTGCTCAGCAGTTAGAGATAATAATTCTTTTAAAAACGCTGACTCCTTTGTTTCGCTTGTAATTACATCAATTGCCACACCTTTAAACCATTTTTTTTCAATAAGTCTCAAAAAATCGGTCTCATTTATTAACTCACCCCTAGCAGCATTGATAAAATATTTATCTTTCATCAAATAAAGCTGTGAAAAGCCAATCATTTTTTCGTTTTCTGGTGTATAATTTGCACAAAGAATTATTACACGAGATTTTTCAATTAGAGTCTCAATAGAATCGCATTTTATCGCATGATTGAAATCTATATCTTCAATATCGTAATAATACACAGTCGCTTCAAAAGCAGAATAATATTTTGCTATAATTTTTCCAACTCTTCCTAACCCAATAATGCCAATAGTGTTTTTATACACCTCATATCCTCTATATGCATCCCTGTTAAAAAATGGATTTTCATTATTCAAAAATGCATGAGAATAATTCCTTAACAAAGCTAAAGTCAACCCAAATACGTGTTCTGGAGTTGCTCTTATTTGACTTAAAAAATCATATTCACCCTTCAGTGAAATAATAGAAATATCATCACGATTTGTCTTAATATGATTCAAACCAGTTGTTGGGCTACAAATATACCTTAACTTTTGAGCCTTAGATAAAAAACTATCATCAATCAGATAACTCAATCTCACAAAAATTGCGTTTTTGTCAGACACAAAATCCTTTATTTCCATTTTTCCATCGAAAAAATAAACTCTTCCTATCTCGTTTAGTTTATCAATTGCGTTATTGGAAAAATGGTCAGGCTCGCATATTCCTATTTTGAAAGTTTCCATCTTAATAACTCCACATCGTCCATACAATCAATGTTGATTGATCTATCTTTGGGCATTACATATAACGCTGGAACATCATCAAAAACTCTATGATTTTCAATCATTTGTTCAACAGTTGTTATATATATCGCGCCATTGCGAACATATAAATCCTCAAGTTCTTGTCTTCGTCCTCCTTTATTATGTCCTTCATTTAATGCTATTCCAAAGTCTCCATGTTTATGGTAAGAAACCAGATCACAAATATACTCCTCCTTATAACACGATATAAGTGATGTTGCTTTATTTTTCTTAAATACTTGTAATGACGAATCTATATCTTCTACAGTCCTTAGTGGTGTTGTTGGTTGAAGTAAAAGAATTGTGTCAAAAATAATTCCTTTATCTTTATAAAACTCATAGGCATGAATCATTACATCAACACTTTTTGCTGTATCATTACTCAAATAATCTGGCCTTAAAAACGGAACCGTTGCACCGGCATCCAGAGAAATATTCGCTATTTCTTTATCATCTGTTGAAACAATGAGCTCTTGAATAAGCCCTTTTTTCTTCGCAGATAACCCAGTTTCAATAGTATAATTAATTAACGGTTTGCCGTTGATTTCAATAATGTTCTTCCTCGGAACACCTTTTGATCCTCCTCGCGCCGGAATTATTGCCAAAACCTTCATAATAGACCTCCTTAGTATTGAAGCATTTTATCAACACGAATCTTATCTAAACTTGAAATGACACTTGCAATTTTTTCCCCAGCTTTTCCGTCTCCATATAACAAATCCGAAGTAAGATGTCCCATTTGTTTTGCAAGACCATATGCATCAACAATTGATTGAACATCATATTCAGGAATATCTATAACATTTTTTCCCCTTTCTCTACCGATTTGACGGTTGCCGAGATTAATCGCAGGAACTCCCAGATATGAGCACTCTCTAATTGCCACACTTGAATTTCCAATTATGCAATCGCTTCCCAATAGTAGAACAAGAAAATCATCAGGAGACATATTTTTAAAGAAATAAATATTTTTTGTCATATTGTTCTCTCTATGAATTCTTATTTCTTTTGAAACACCATCAGATCCAGCGTCAACATTTGGCCAAAACCAATAAACCTGTACCGGAAGACTTTCGACCGCTTCAAGAACACATCGCGTTTGAGCCCGTGCCGCAGATATTTCTGTTGTTACTGGATGTTGCATAACAACAACGTATCTATCTCTATTCTCCAAGACATTTCCAACACCATTATATTTTTTAATGGGGTCAAATTTTAACTTTTTGTAATTCTTTAAAACATTGTCAGCTATATCAATAGATGGGCAACCAGTTACATAAACCGTTCCTGGGTTCTCTCCCATTTTCACCACACGTTCTTTAGCTTTTGGCGTAGCAACCAAATGAATATCCGCTAATTTTGTTATTGCATGTCTTACTTTTTCATCAATATTTCCCGTTACTTCTCCGCCTTGGATATGGATCAAAGGAATATTCATATATGATGCAGCAATTGCTGTTGCCATGGTTTCAAATCTATCTGCAATTGTTACAACCATGTCAGGTTTAATATTACCAAACACTGTTGAAAGTTCAATAATACCCAGCCCTGTAGTTTTTGCTGATGAAATAACGTTTTCGCCTGATACAACATTATATACTGTCGCTGAAACCGCAAATCCATCGCTTTCAATCTGTTTTACAACTTTCCCGTATGTATCTAACACCGCCGAAGAAGCAACAACTAACTGAAGTTCAATATTAACATCATTTTTTAATGCAAATAGTGCACTGCGAATACGAGAATAACTTGGCCGTGCAGTAATCACAACACACACTTTTTTCACGTTTCTATATCCTCCCATCTAAGTGGCTCATTAGTTTTTAAATCTTTTTTTAAACTCTTACCTATAATTGTTGGTAATAAAGAGGCATCAATTCCAATATTAGGCTTTTTCGAAGAAAACATTCCACGTTCTATAAGAGTCCCCGCAGCATACGTATCATTGGCAAATAGACTTTTTGAAAAAAGTGTTTTTAAATCCTCTTTTTCTTTGGTCCGTTTTGACAAATCAATTTTTGTGGCAAGCATTTTACTAATAAACTTGCTTCCTTCAACAATTTGTTTTAATTGATCAATTGTTACAGATGCTTTAACATCGGGTCCAAACATATATGGACTCATTGTCACATGCACTTCAATTGCGGAAGCTCCCAGGGTGACCGCTGCTAATGAAGGGTAAATAGTTGATGAATGATCTGATATTCCCACGGAACAATTATACTTCTCTTTAAGTTGATGTATTAGACTGATATCAATACTATCCGGAGTAGACGGATAAGCAGTTACACATTGAAACATTAAAAAATGATTCCCGTTTTTTCTTATTTTCTCAACAATCCTATCTATGTCGTCGTATGTACATAATCCAGTAGAAAACAAAATTGGCTTTTTGGTTTGAATAGCTTTCCCTAATAACTCATCATTAAAAACCTCACCTGCCCCAAACTTCCATGCACAAACACCCATTCTATCAAGCATCAAAAAAGCCTTGTTTGAAAAAGGGGAACTTAGAAAATCCAACCCAACTGAATTCGCATGTTTAAACAAACCAATCCATTGTTGCTCTGTAAATTCCATTCGTTTCCAATAGTCATATCTTGTTGAATCTTCGTAACTAAATTTTACTCTAAATTGTTCATATTGCGTGCTTTCCTCATCAGCAAAATGCGTTTGGAATTTTATAGCGTCAGCGCCAGTAGTTGCTACCGCATCAATAAATGCATGCGCTTGTCCTAGACTTCCATCGTGATTCTGTGAAACTTCAGCTATTACATATGGTTCATTTTGTTTCCATATTTTGTTAATCATACAATACTATTCCTCCTTCTACTCATTGCCAAAATCTACTTCTAAAATTCTATGACGAATTCCTCTTTTTTCAACTGGTGGCAATTCCATGTAATTACCATACTGTGTTCTCAAATACGTATCATAATCTACAGGACATGAAAACAACTCTCCCTCAAAAACAATTGATGCACCTTTACCAAACACTTTTTCTTTATCTCCAACACAAGATCTATGTCCACGTGAAAAAATATAACACGCCATATTATTGTAGCCTTTGTTGTTATAATGCGTATATGTCTTATGCTGAAAAAAATTAATAAACCTATATGGAATCCACTGAAATAACCAACATAGTAATTTCCCCCATTTAGATGAGAATCCTCGATATCCTCGTTTGTATCTAGATACTGAAATGAAAAACTTACTTATTTTTAACTTAATTTTGAATATTAGCCTATCTTTATCGGGAACATCATCAAAAGGAAAAATATCAATGGAAATTCCGGGTTTTTCTTTTTCATATTGAGTCTCCTTCTCAATAAGAATCGTTCCTCGTTTTCTAAGCTTTGAAAAAGGCATAGCCACACTCGGATCTATTTCCTTACACTCAAGGTAGTATTTACTTTGGGTTCCTTTGAAGTATTTTATCCAAATTGAAATAAACCTTTCATATTCAATCCTTTCCATTCCCACATCAATATCATCATCCCATGGGATAAAGCCTTGATGCCGTACTGCGCCAATTAATGTCCCAGAATCTAAAAAATATGAAATGTGATTTTTATCACAAATATCTTTAAAATACTTGAGTATTTCTAGCTGAGTGATTTGCAATCTGCGGTGAATTACATCATTATCCAAAAAAGTATCCCCCCTGTATTATTCTTATTTTCAATTATTGGTTAAAACCTCATCTTGATTACTTTTGCTGGCACACCACCAACGATTGAGAAAGGGGGAACATCTTTTGTCACAACAGCTCCTGCAGACACCACCGCTCCTTCTCCTATCGTAACACCTTTTAGAATAACTGCATTTGCCCCTATCCAATTATCTCCTTGTAAAACAACATCCTTATCAAAGTGGTCCCCTTTTTTATCATCCGTAATTGAATCCATCTTTATGCCTTTAATATCCGTTCTGTGATCTCCTGAAATAATCGAAACATTAGGGCCTGTAAAAACATGATCTCCAACTACTATTTTTGCTCGAGTACTCATAAACAAGCTTGATTCACCAATACTCACGTGATTTCCAAATACAATGTTTTGTATACCATGAAAAGAACAATTTTTACCAACAATAACATGTTTTCCACAACCACCTAGTGAAGGTCTAATAACAAGCAAAAACACAACCCTATTAATCACATTTCTAATTCTTACAAAAAACCGGTAAATCATCTTTTTTTCTCTGCTCCTTTTGAGTGATACCTTTCTCGCAATATTGGCTGGTTATTATTCCCCGATTACAAAAACTGAACATTGGATATATGATGTAACTGATTGGTATTGCCCACAAAACTCTGTTAAAAAAGAATGCAATAAAAGTGTGAAGCATAAAATAAATTGCAAAGAAATTTCTTTTCCTAACACTATTGATAAATATCATCGCATATGGCAAAAAAAACAAGAATGTGCCAATAATCCCCAACTCATTATATAATCTATAATAACTTGCGTCAGGCATTCTTCTTATTGAATGCATATTATTTGGTGAATACTTTCCATAACCTTCTCCAAACAAAATGTTAAAAACATTATCAGTGTTGGTAATAATTGCTTGGGAACTTCTGTCGCTCATTACATCTTCCATATTAAAAGTCGACAATTCGGAATTGACATACTTTAAAATATTAAAACCAAGCAAGTCGTTTGCAAAAGTGATTATTGCACTCCAGTTAACAACAATGAGGACAATTAACAATATAATCGATACTAGTTTTAATGCTAACTTTAAGACCGCTCCTTTTTTTATTACAATCTTTCTTTTTACAACTCTACTGATGCAGTATATAAACACACTAATTCCAACACCCAAATACGCAGATCTTTGAAGAGTAATTACAGCTATGATAAAAAAGAAAGTTAAAAACAACAATCTGAATTTTTCAAAAACTCTTATTGATGAAACACCAAATAATGTTATTCCAAAAAGTAGTTGGGCAACATATCCCATTACAATAGCACTATAGTATGACATAAAATTCGCTTTACCATGTTTATCGAGAACTGAAATCCATAGTGACGAAATATGAAGTCCAAATATATCTAACAAGCCAATTGCAATCACAAATAGAAAACAATAGATAACTAGTCGTAAATACTTTTGGCTTTTTTCTTTGTTGAAAGATTCAGCAATAAAATAAAACATAACTGGAAAAAACGTATACAAAATCTCTCTAAAAAAATCCGATGCTTCCAAGTTGCTAGAGTAAAGGATTAATGAAAGAAACAGGTATGTCATTGATACCATTAAAACTCTACTCTCTCGTGTCGATAAAAAACCACCTACAAATTTTCTATTTACAATGGTAAATATCAACACCATCAAGACTAGGATATACTTATTGATGGAACCAACAGTGCCATCATCTTTATACATTTGGTAAAGGAGTGGATAAACACAGAGTATAAAAGCAATTGTTAAAAACATAACGACTGAAAAATTTTTTTCAGTTTTAAACATATTATTACTTTGCATCATCGTCGCTTTCACACCCCAATACTTCAAGATAAGCATTATTCAATTGATTCAACACAACACTGCTAACGTAATTGTTCGCAACTTTGCTAAATAACCATTCTGACATTTTTTTCCTCGTTTCAAATGGCATTATCGTGTCAATCGCCCTAATCAACAATTCAGTTTTTGGTGAATCAACAACTATTCCTCCAAGATTTTCTAGCATGTCCATATTTGCACCAACATTAGTGGTAATGACGGGCAACCCTCTTGCCATGCTTTCCAACACCACCATAGAGAAACCTTCAGAGTATGAAGGAAAAAACAAAAAATCTGCCATATCCATTGTTTCAATTATTTTTGCTTGTTCAACTTCTCCATGCAAGTTAATATTGCTTGGTAAATTTGACAAATCAATAGATTCGTCAACTTTACCAAATAATTCGAAATCAATATCCTTTCTCTTGTTGGCGCATTCAATTATTTCAAAAATGCCCTTCTCTTTTTTTATATGTCCAACGAATAGTGCCTTGTCGCATTCTTTTCTTACTATCTTCTTATTTAACCTCTTATCATCAATAAAGTTTGGTAAAACATCAATACTAGTTTGTTTATTTATTCGCGATAAAAAATCCTTGGAGAAACCATTTAACACCAGTACTTTGTTTGCCCTCTTCAAGATAAATCCCAAAAAGAGTTTAGGCAAAAAACTATTTCCAATTTGGTATTCAACATTGGAATGAAATTCAATCACAACCGGAATGTTCTTTGTTTTGCAAATGAATACAATCAAAGCATCTCTTACAACCCCAAATTTAGTCCCAGACGAGTTTATATGGGCTATGTCAATACCATTTTTAATGCTTTTTTTTATTTTTCGGATAACAATATTAGTTCGCCTAAATTCATCTTTAATCGAAGTCTTATTGTTTATGTTTTTACTTCTCGCTCCTACCAATGATGTGTTTACTACGTTTAATACGTAATTATAATCGTCAGCATGATTTATGAATGATTTTGTCCAACTTGCCATTCCTCCTATTGGTGGCGGCAATGGCGAAACCAGTAATATTCGCATTTAAAAACCTCTTAACATTACAAATTAACAAAAAGCCTTTTCATAAGTCTAATTGTTTATTTTTTTCCACCTCTGCATTTAGCAAATTTAACAGTTTTGCGAAAAAAGCTTTTTTGCTAAAAAACTTCTCGTAATATTTTTTTGAGTTAATTGACATTTGCAGCTTATTGTTGTTGTTGCAAAAAAGTCTTATATTCTCTACCAAATCACTAACATTGGAAGCCTCTCCACAATATCCACAATCTGCTTCTTTAATAATTATTGATGTTTCACCGTCGATTGCTCCTATAATTGGTTTTCCAGCAGCCATATATGATTGAATTTTGCCTGGTAGGGTTAGATTTAGTGTTGAACCTTTCTTCAAAGTAATCAGCATTGCATCTGCTTTTGAATAATACTTTGGCATCTCTTCAACAGGGCATCGACCATAAAAAAAGACGTTGGTTAAACCGCTCGCTTTGGTCTTCAATCGCTCTAGTTCAGTGCCTCCTCCAACAATATGAAACTGAATTTTCTCTGCTTGAAGAATACTAGCCGCATTAATAATTGTATCAACATCTTGAGCAACCCCAATATTTCCCGCAAATAACAAATTAATTGTTTCATCTGCATTACAGTTTGGAACATGTTCAAACAAGCTTTCAGCATATTGCGGGAGATAATCAATAAGACAATCATCAACAAAAAACTCTTTTTTAAGATAACTCTTAAATGAACGACTAGTTACAAAGATATAATCCATTGATTTGTATATACGTTTAGAAATCGCATGAAAAAATCTATACACAATGGATCCCTTTTTTACCCCCCCGACGCAAACACTCTCGGGCCACAAATCAAGGCAATACATTACTGCTGGAACTCTGAATATTTTTTTATACTCGATGGCCGGTTTTGCCATCATTATTGGACTTAATTGATAAGTGAACACCACATCAAATTTCTTTCCATTTGATGTAGCCATTTTCTTTACATATTTAATAGCTTCGTGTGAATATGAGAAGTAATTAAGCAGACGAAACAACGGTCCCGTTTTTCTAGGAATTATGTGGCAACGATGAACAACAACACCATTTATTATTTCATCAGAATGATTATGATTTTCGTAACCACTATAAATATAACCTTCTGGATAATTTGGTTCTCCAGTAATGACCATCACTTCATTTCCACATTTCACCAATTCCTCACAAATATCAGTAATCCTAAATGGCTCTGGGTAATAATACTGACATACCACTAAAACTTTCATTTAGTACTGATCTCCTTTTTTCCTTTATTAAGTTCTCCAGTTCCGCCTTCAACGACTCCTTCATGTTTCAAAACACTCTTGATTGTTCCAAAAAAGCATTTGCAATCAAAGCCGAAGCTCATTTTTTCAACGTATTCCCCATCCAGTTTTGCTTTCACCGGAATTTCAAGTTCGTCTCTTCCGTTTATTTGCGCCCAACCGGTCAGTCCGGGCTTTACGTCATTAGCGCCGTACTTGTCCCGCTCTTCAATCAGGTCATATTGATTCCAGAGAGCTGGTCGTGGACCGATAATACTCATCTGCGAGGCGGCTATGTTTAGGATCTGGGGTAGTTCGTCCAAACTGGCGCGACGTTCGAAGCGCTGCCACCGGGTAAGCATATCTTCTGCCTTGAACTGGTGCGTTGGAGTATCGTGTGGAACATTGGTCGGCATAGAACGAAACTTAATAATCGTAAACTCTTTTTTATGTATCCCAATTCTTCTCTGCTTAAAAAAAACCGGACCCGGTGAATCAATTTTAATTATTATTGCAATCACAAGCATCGGAATAGCCAAGACAATGATTCCTATAATTGATAAAACTAAATCAAGTAATCTTTTCACAAAACGTTTATACATTAATTCTCGACGTCTCCATTCGATGTAATATTCATGGGCTCGCCCTTAAAAACAAGTTCACCATTTTGATTTTCAAGAGTGAAACTAAATGGTGTCTTACGAACCACTTCATTTGGCTGAGTTTTCGTAAAGTTAGGCAATAATGCTCCAGGCATAACAACTGTCCCGCATTGAAGGTTACAGTAATCTGCGACAAAAGTGTTATGATCAATAACAGCCCCCGCAAGCACAAACGCTCCTTCACCAATATGCGAATTTGCGTTGATGGCCACCATTGGTGAAACGACAACTCCTCTTCCCAGTTGCGAGGACGTGCTAACATAAGCGCGGTTTGAAACTATTGTCGGAATATTATAACCTGCTTCTAACAACTTCTTAGTCCATTCCATGCGAATCTCTGGTTCACCAATAGAAACAATAGCATGACTGTAGTCAACAACTAATTTTTCATAATCACACAGCTTTCCTATGGATTGCTCGTGATAATTACCTTCAAACTCTCCTTTGTCAAATGTGTCATCTAAGAAATCTATTTTTTCAAATACTCCCTTTTCTAGAGCGATTTCCTTTACTACTGTACCAAACATTCCGGCACCAAGAATCAATAAATTCTTATTCATAATGCACTCCTAACCCAAATAATATAATTAACAAACCAGCTTGATTTGCGATTGTTTTTGTGTTTTACTAATTTTTGACTTGACAATATTGACTTTATGTGCTAACATTATTATCGTGGGGATGATATGCCAAAATCTCCTTACACGCATGCGCATGCGCACGTGCGCGCAGGAAAAAGAGAGAGATACAAAACTCCCTTGTATCTCTCACCAAAGTTCATTATACAATCTGCTGTTTTCACATTTTGATTTGGGACAAAAATCTTGTCTATGTAACAGTGAATACAACAACAAAACCGATGAGAAAGTTCTTAATCCATCGTTCTTTTGATCTGTTTTCAAATACGTTGTTGTTCCAATTCTCGCTCTGCTTATGTACATGACTTTTTCGCCCCGTTTTCCGAATCGGATAAGAGTATAATAACTTAATTATATTCTATCAGAAAAAGCCTTAAAAGTCAAGCAAAATCGAGAATTTACAAATGTGTATTTTCCAAAAACAGAATAGGTAAAGATAACGCGACTTTTATTGTGCTCTCCGTTTAGATTAAAAGCTTTTATTTACTCTCAAACCCATCGTTTTGAGGTCAAATAACAACCTTTAAGCCACTTTTCGGACTTGTCCCTATTATCGCACCAGCTAAACTGGTTGATCTCAAGAATTTTCCGTATATGTTCAATCTTTGTTCATCTGGAAGTAAGTCTCCAAACTCATCTTTCTTGTTTGACATAGTCCTAAACTTTATCAACTTAAAAATCTTCTCGTTTCCATCTTTGTCTTTTTTACCAGGTCTTTTTTGAACAAAAAATGGATTTCCTTTCAAAAATATCGAACCTAAAAGACTCAATACCAAAAAGATTGGAGACAAGATTAAAATCGCCAATTCTGAAAGAACTATATCCCAGAATCGCTTAAAGAAAGGATAGTAGAACAACCAAGATAGTATAAACAAAAGGAGCATGCTACCAAGGACAATTATTAATTTCCAGTACCACTCCATTATCCAAAACACCTCTTAATTACTTCAATAATTCTATCCTGCTCATCTGTTGTCATTTTATTATCGCTTGGCAAGCACAATCCTCTTTCAAAGATATCCGCACCAATATCTTGAACTCCGCCAACAATATACGCGTTGGTTCTGCATCTAATAGTTCCATCTCTTCCAATACAGTCATGCATTCTGTACAACGGTTGCATGTGCATTGGCTTCCAAATTGGACGGCCTTCAGCATTCAAACTGGCAATAGCTTCAAGTATTTCTGTTGGGCATGTCTTGCCTTTTTCTTGTATGTAAAGCGCTTTTGAGTCATCCCTGACTTGTTTGCACATGTACTCTTTGTCTATAATCAAGCAACTTAACCAATAATTCGGATTTGTCCCATCGGTAATCGGATTCATCTTGATAGGGAGATTCTTTAATCCTTCTGTGTATCTTTTGTATACATCTTTCTTTTGAACAATGTGTTCTTCAAGGTAATTATACTGACCACGGATAACACCGGCAACAACATTACTCATCCTGTAGTTATATCCAACTTCTTCGTGTTGATACCAAGGAGCATTTTCTCTCGCTTGTGTTGACCATTTTCTAGCCTTGTTTGCTACTTCCAAGTCATTTGTCAGCAAACAACCACCGGATGATCCTGTGATAATCTTATTTCCATTAAATGAGATAGTAGCATAATCACCAATGGAGCCACATTGTTTACCATTAACTGTTGCTCCCATCGCCTCTGCGGCATCTTCTATGAGTAATGCCCCGTGTTTTTCACATATTTCCTTTATTAAGTCTATTCTTCCTGGGAAACCATACAACTCTGCAGAAACAACGAGTTTAACATCAGGATAAAGATTAAATGCTTTTTCAAGAGCAACTGGATCCATATTCCAAGATTCTTCTTCGGTGTCAATGAAAACAGGAATGCCACCTTCATAAACCACAGGGTTCAATGTCGCATCAAATGTCATATCTGAGCAAAATACTCTTTTACCTTCTAATGTTCCGTGACTAATCTGAGGTCTGCCATACAATCTTTCACCTGCAAACTTGACGCACAAATGAAGAGCAGATGTACAATTGCAAAGGCCAACA
Organism: Clostridiales bacterium; assembly: GCA_016282315.1. Classification (GTDB taxonomy): domain Bacteria; phylum Bacillota; class Clostridia; order Oscillospirales; family CAG-272; genus CAG-841. The sequence continues at coordinate 30,396 of JAEEKG010000092.1, forward strand.
GCATATTTAACACCAGCTTTTTCAGCTGCTATTCGTTCAACCTCATTAATATTTTCACCAACTGTTGACATCCAGTTGGTATTATACGCATCAGTCATGTATTTAAGTTCTTCTCCGTGCATTGTTGGAGAAGCTAAATATATTTTATGATCGAATGGCTTTATATCATCATGTTTTGTGTACATTATAATTGCTTCCTTTGTCATTTGCTGCCCGTATATCGCTGGAAGGTACAAACAGCATAAGTCGTAATGCTTTAAGATAAATCAACAACACTTGTATGTTGTCACTATGTTTGCTACTGAATGTTTGATGTCATCATTGTTATTGTAAGCGACCAACATCAACTGCTGAAGTTTTTGAATAAATTCATTGGAATCAAAATGAATCGGACAACCTATGAAAATTAGTTTATTTGCTGTTGTCTTTAATCCTTCTTCTGCCATTAATTTCTCTTCAAATAATTTTTCACCCGGTCTAAGACCTGTGTATTCAATCTTTATATCAACATCGGGAGTAAAACCGGATAGCTTTATCAAGTTTCTCGCCAATGTATCAATTTTCATTGGTGTTCCCATGTCTAGAACAAATATTTCTCCGCCTTTAGCATATACACCTGCTTGCAGTACTAAAGATACCGCTTCAGGTATTGTCATAAAGTATCGGATAATATCTGGATGAGTTACCGTAACAGGACCACCCTTTTCTATCTGTTCTTTGAATCTCGGAACAACTGAGCCATTACTTCCTAATACATTACCGAATCTGACTGCTACAAATTCAGTAGTCGGTTTTTCCGGCAAAGAAGGCATATCACTCATGCTCCCATCTTCATCGTGTTCATGAACATGGAGTTTAGGCAATTCATATGCTTTCCCTTCCTTTATTTTCTGAGCAAATGTCTGAATGACCATTTCACACAAACGTTTGCTTGCACCCATTATATTCGTTGGATTAACTGCTTTGTCCGTAGATATCAAAACAAAGCGTTTACAGCCATTTGCCATTGCAGCATATGCAGTTTTGTATGTACCAATTGTGTTGTTTTTTATAGCCTCGTTTGGACTATCTTCCATAAGCGGTACATGTTTGTGAGCAGCAGCGTGGTAAACTATATCTGGTTTATACTTGCTGAATACCTGATTAATTCTCTCACTATCCCTGACTGAACCAATCAAAACTTCTAAATTCAAATTAGGATATTTGTCTTTAAGTTCAAGCTGAATAGCATAAGCGTTATTTTCGTAAATGTCAAATATAATAAGTTGCTTAGGGTTGTGAGCTGCTACCTGTCTACAGAGTTCACTGCCAATAGAGCCGCCACCACCAGTAACAAGAATTACTTTCCCTGAAATGAACGAGAATATCTCATCCATGTTTACTTTAATAGGATCTCTTCCAAGCAAGTCGACAATGTCGACCTCTTTCATTGCATTAACTGTTACTTCACCTAGTGCCAATTGATACATTCCGGGCAAGTTGCTCAATTTGCAACCTGTTTCTTTACAGATGTTCAATATATCTCTTTTTTGTTCAGCTGATGCACTAGGTATTGCAACATATATCTTGTTGATTTTGTATCTTTCAACAGTCAATAGGATATCATCTCTAGTGCCAACAATCGGAACACCATCAATGGATAAACCTTGTTTTTTAGGATCATCATCAATTATGCAAACTACTCTGTCGTTTATTTCCCTGGACACTTGGATATCTCTCAATAACATCTGAGCAGCCTGTCCTGCTCCAATCATCATCACCCTATCAGCTGTCTCTTTGTCTTTTCTGCTTTTGAGTGACAAAATAGTGAATAGTCGAATTGAAAATCTCGACACAGACAAAAAAGCAAATTGAATTAAAGCGCCTACTGCATAACAAGATATCGGTAAACCTGCTGACAACACCACACTTAGCAATATATAGATTACACATGTACCTACCGAAGCAATTACTACTCGAATAAGTTCACTATAACTGGCATACGTCCATATGCTGCTATACAGCTTACAAAAATAGAAAACAACTATTCCCAGAGCCAGATAGAATGGTAAAATCTTTAAAAAACTTTGAATATAATGGCTATCTATATGGCTGTATTGAAAGTCAAACCTTACCCAAATGGCTAGTCCATAAGACAATGTCATTATGACCAAGTCTACAAAGACAAATAGCAATGAACGCCATCTAAAGTGTTGTTTGTTTAATTCTTTGCCCATTTTGCACTTCCATAGAATGTATTTTCGACTCTAATACTCTAGAGTAGTCACGATTGTCTAAATTGATTGTCACTGGTTGTTTTGGCTTGTATTCTGACTTGAACTCCTGCGGCTTCCGTAACCATAACTGTAACCATATTTATATCCCTTGGTGTAACTGCCTCTTTCATGTTCAACGCCGTTAAGCAAAATGCCTATAACATTTGCATTTGCAAAATTGAGTTGATCTAAAGCTGCATCAAGTTCTTTCTTATCTGTTTTTCCAACTCTTGTAACTACTACGATTCCGTCAAGATTCTTTCCTATAACAGCTGCATCAGTAACTACGTTTATAGGGGGAAGGTCGATGAATATATAGTCGTAATGCTCACTTAGTATACTGAGCATCTTTGCGAATCTTTCAGAGCCCAAAAGTTCAGACGGGTTTGGAGGTACATCGCCCGCAAATATTACATCAAAACTTGAGTTTTGAGTTTTAACGTGGTGAATAACTGTTTCTTCAGCGCTCATATTAACAATCACATTGCTTATTCCGGGAGTTCCGGCATGAGCAAGCAATTTGTTAATCTTAGGTAAACGAAGATCACAGTCCATCAAAAGAACCTTTTGGTTCATTTCAGCAAATGTAATTGAAGTATTAACTGCTGAAATGGATTTGCCTTCACTCATGTTTGCGCTTGTAAATGCAACTGTTTTGCATCCCTCTTTAGCAAGCGAAAACATAATATTTGTTCTTAATAGCTTGTACTCCTCGACGATTGAAAACGGAGTTTTCTCATTTAATATATTTCTTCTCTCGCGTCGGATATCCGGTGCGTTGGTATTTTTTTTATTTTTTACGATAGCCATGTTGCACCTCAATCCTGAACAGAACTTGTTTCTTTGTTTTGAGTGTTACTTGTGCTTCCATATCCATATCTGCCGTAGTAACCGCCTCTGCTGGCTTGATCAAAATTGGATATTGTTCCGATAACAGGAAGCAATGTAACTTGTTTGACGTCTTCTTCTGTGTTGATTTTAGTGTCTGTAACAGCCAAAATGAAAATTAACAAAGCAGATACTACAAGGCCTGCAGCAAAACCAATCAGAGTGTTCCTAGGAATACTCGGAGAAGATTTAGATTTCGGAACTGTAGCATAGTCTATTATTTCAAGTGAGCTACCCTGAACTTTTTCTTCAATAAATTCATCTGCGCTAAGGGCTATTGTGTTTGCAATAGAAGCAGATAATTGAGGATCCGGGGTTTCAACAGTAACATAAAAAAGCTGAGTGTTGTTCAATTGACCGGTTTTTATCATGTCAAGCAATTGCCTATTTGTCAAAGAATAACCACCACGATCTCTTACCATGTCCATAAGGCTCTGGGTTTTGATCATCTCAATGTATGTTTTAACAAGTGAAACTGAAGCTGAAATATCTCCTGTGTTTACACTTGTTCCCTGTTCTTGTTGCTCTTTATTATTAACGTAAAGTTTAACTGTTGCGCTATATTTAGGCTTTATAAACAAAACCGTAACAGCTAGAGCAATCAGTGTTCCTGTCAATGTCAAAATCAAAACCAATTTTATATGCTTTAAAACTAGTTTGAGTATCTTTTTAAGGTCGATACTGCTTTCCTGGTTTTGACTAATCTGAATTAATTCTGGATTTTCCAAAGTAGAATCCTCCTCGGTTTTATACTGATAGAGTCAGCACTCTATATTATACGTCAGCAGCAAAAGTTGTCAATATATATAATATTAACAAGATTGTGAAATTCAATTACACAAAAATGCAAAAATGCAACAATTGCAATGAGATTGTCAGTTATCTTATTCAACGCATACAATTATCTTTGTCTTACACATATTTGTGTGGCTATGTAGATAATCCTTTTTGCATTTTTACTACAATGAAAAATCAATCTCCGTGAATCTGCCCTGATTAAATTGGGCATGACCAACGGAGATTGTTTGTATTTGATTTAGGCTTTATACCAGTAGTACTGGATATATTCGCCGCTTAAGTAGAATGCATTCAAGGCAGGCATATTGACATCAAGTTCTATACCGCTTGCGTATTGAGGATTTTCCGTTATATGCCATCCTGCAATGTCTATAAACGTCACCGTTCCAAGAGAAGTGCATCCGGCGAAAGCATTCGGAGCAATCTTGTTTACACCATTGCCTATTGTTACACTGACAAGATTAGTGCACCTGTAGAATGCCTTGTTTCCGATACTAGATACAGAACTCGGTATTATAACATTTTTAATGTTGTCGTAACCGGAGAATACATTGTCGCCAATTGAAGTTGCTCTGTTTGTAATATTGACTGTTGAGACATTTCCGTCCCAATAAATGAGTTTTCCCTTTTTGACAAATGAAACTTCGGCAACAACATCATTTCTGAATGCAACTATAAGCATGGTATTGTCAAACGAAGATTGAGAATATTCATCTGTATACCAGAAACCTATGTTGTTAGCAAACATGTCGTTGTAGAAGCCAATGGTACTGTTGACTTCGCTCAAAGTCATGCCAAGTTCAATGTCTTTGTAACCTGTGTAATTCTCCTTTATGTGTCCTATAACAGGAGTTGAGCAATACCAATAGTGATTTACATAAATGTTATTTAAACTACCTGCAACAATTCCTTGGTAACTGACGTTAACCGGAACGCTGTTTTCGCTATCTGAAGGAGAGTCCTTAACAGTTGTTGCATACCATCCCTTGTTGTTCTCAAAGTCGCACCAATACAGCGATTCTGTGCCTGAAAATGCTCCTCTTCCGATGGCTTCAAGTCTGGACGGCAATATGATTTTGGCAAGTGAAACGCATTTTTCAAATGCGAAATCCCCTATCTTTTCTATGCCTGAACCCAGTACAATATTTGTCAAAGATGAACAATTTCTGAATGCACTGTCACCTATTGTTGTAACATTGTCGTGCAATATAACTTCAGTCAAAGCTTTGTTGTTTGCAAACACGCTTGTGCCTATAGTTTTAACAAAATTCGGTATTGTGACGCTTGTTGCACTCGTGTTGCAATAAACAAGTTCTCCTTCTCGAACGAACATGATGCTTGTTGCTTTGTTGTTTTCAAAACCAACAACCAGAACGTTGTATCTGTCTCCCTCATAATATCCTTCGCTGTACCAGATATATGAGTTATTTGACAATGAGTACTGATAAGATTCACTGTCAACCAGATTCACTATGTCATCAAGAGAATTTCCGACTTTAATGCCTGTGTAGCCATCAAAATCATCTTTCATACGCTGAGTAGTGTCGCGTTCACCATTGTTATACCAGTAATACGACATATATGCTGTAGACAAGAAAATTGCACTCTGAGCGGAGTCTGTCGTGTCGACTGTAACTCCGTCGTCATAAGCAGTAGTTGAAGCAATTCTCCATCCACTTTGGGTTTTGAAATTCACATTTTTCAGATTCTTACATCCAAAGAACGCACTCTGTCCAATCTTTGTAACCAAAGAGTGTATTGTTACATCTTTTATTGAATAACAATTAAAGAATGCAAAGTCGCTTATTGATGTAACCGGTGAAATAATGGATATGTCTGACACAAGATTTGAGTTGACATAAAGGTTGTGTGCGTATCCCAAAGGATTTGAAAACAGATTTTCAAATTTGATTCCGCACCAGAAATTTACGTCATATATAAACACTGCTCTTAGGCCTTCGCAGCCCCTGAATGCGTCTTTACCTATTACTTCAACGCCATCACCAATTACAACAGATCCAAGCGCTTTTAAGTCCATAAATGCGCTTTCCCCTATTTTTAGCACTGAATCAGGAATTGTAACGGAATTGAGCATAAAATATTTATCGAATGCGCCCTTCCCTATTTCAGTGATTCCCGGGGTTATGATGTAATAATTCTGGGTACCTCTTACATAAACAATTGTCTTGCCTACAACATATTCAACCATGTTGACTTTGCCGTTGTCTAAACTAATTGTCAATGTCCCATATTCAGCATTGAACAGGTTTCTGTTTTGCGTGTAATAAACATATTTATTTTGTTCCTGTTCAAATGGTTTTCCACCCAAAAGCATCATGACGTCATATCCGCTCATTCCCATGGAAATGGCTTCGTATCCGTCATAATCGTTATCAAGATAAATGAGTTCCAGATTGCTTATGTCTTCTGTTGTTTCATCAACACTTGTTGTAACTTGAGTTGTTTCAGTTTCACTTTCAGTCTCTGTCGTTTCAATTTCAACTTCTCTTATCCAATAAAATCTGGAAAAATTTCCTCGAGCAGAAACAGCATTGGAAACAGGAATTGTTACGTCTATCGCAAATGTTGCATCAGACTCATTTAAAGCAACACCCCAACCCGTTGTTTCTTCAAACACCATGGATTTAAGGTTGTCGCATCCAACAAATGCATTTGGTCTAATAACAACCACACTTTTAGACACTATAACAGACGCAATTGTAGTGTTGTTTTTAAACGCATTCGACTCAATTATTTTAACTCCATCCGGTATCACTATTTCAGATTGTTGACCAGAATATGATATGAGAACACCATCGCGGATATCAAAAGAAGCATCAAATGTGGTTTCTGTCACATCGGCTGTTGTCGTGTCTTCTTTTGTCTCTTGTGCGTCTTTGCTCGTTGTCTCAAAATCACTAGACTCTGTGTTCTTTGCGCTTTCATTACAAGAAGAAACAATAAACACTACGAGGAAGGCAAATACAATAGATAAAACTAACGCTATTATCTTTTTCACTTAATTTGCCCCCTTTATCAGTAACTCAAAGAGAATCTGACACCTACAACTTTTTTGATTGCAGATCCTTCTCTCCAAGATTCATCAAGTTGAATTTCGTTCCAGTAAGCCTGGACCCCGTTATATGTTATTTCTTTAAGTGACTCGCATCCGTTAAATGCTGAATTTCCGATCTTTTTGATTGATGTTTCCATCACAATAGATGTCAATTCTGTCTCATTCAGGAAAGCAAAGTCCCCTATTTCAGTGATATTGTCGCCTAGCTTTACGCTCTGAACTCCGGAGCCTGTAAACGCTCCGCTTGCAATCTTCTTTGCTTCTCCATCTACAGTCATCGACTTAACAGTTCCTCTCCAATAAACAAGCTCTGAGTTCTTTATAAACGACACTTCTTTAACGACCCCGTTTATTGCTGAGATAATGAGGATGGAATAATTGTCTTTGTCTTCGTGATAACTATCGCTATAGAAATAATATTTACCGCTTGAATACTTGTCGTAATTTACTGCAACACTTGTCAAAGCGATGCTTATTGAGTTGTCCAGAAGAATATCCTTGTATCCCATATAGTCGTCACTCAAGTGTTTTTCAACTACTACAGCTGAATCCGTAAACAAGTAATATGACAAGCCGTCGTTTGTTAAATATGCTGCGTTTACAGTTGCACTGCTCAAGTTAATAGGCATTGCGTCCTGCAATGTTTCAAGAGAAGATATTGACCAATTCTCGTAATTACCAAAAACAATTGCATTGAGTTTTGAACAATTCTGGAATGCATAAGGTTTAATCAGGCTCATACTTGACGGCACTGTTACTTTTTCAAGCTTAGAGCATCCGTCAAACGAATATGACCCGAGTTCTGTAAATCCTTCCGGGATTATTATCTCCTTAACTGTACTATTGTTCATGAGCAGATTATCTGCGCCTTTTGTCGCATATTTACTAAGTGTCACAGTATCTTGTTTTGTGACCATGTAAACGAGCTGGTGCGCAGATACAAATTGAACTTCGCAGACAATCATGTCTTTCAAAGTAACAGACAAGACTGCATAATCTTCTCTTCCGAGATAATATCCGACGCTCATCCAATAGAATGTGTCGCCTTCCATAGATGTCGGTTCAGATCCGACTTTAGCTCTGACAACTTCCAGTTTATCATCAAGCTTTATGTTTTTGTACTCGCTGAAGTCATCTGCTATATAGTTGAATCCTGAGACTATGTACCAATAGTATTTTAGATATGTTGAATTGAGCAAACCTGCATTAGCGGATTCGTTGTTGAGTTTCAAGTTGATTCCGCTCAAAGCGTTTTGTTCTGTTGTTACATACCAGTTATTGGCGCTTTCAAATTTAACATTTTCAAGCGAATCACATTTGTCAAACGCATTTATACCTATTGATTCCACACTTGATGGAATAGTAATGGTCTTTAAATTGGTACATCCTACAAATGCGCTGTTTCCTATCGATGTAACTTTCTTAGTCAAATTAATTGTCTCAAGCGATGTAGCAGAAAAGAATGCCGCATCCCCTATTTTTGTAATCTTTTCAGATAATGTATATTCTTTGTGTGTTCCAGACCAGAATGCCAATGTAGTTCCATCCACATATTCAATTTCACACACTTTTCCGTTTTCAATTGTGATTCTCAATATATCGTAATCAGACAAGCCTTCATGGAAGTTTTCGCTGTACCAGATATATGTGTTACCCTGAATTGCGTCGTAATCAAATCCGAGTGCTTCAATTGCTTTATCTAAACTGTCGCCCAAAATAATGTATGTGTATTTGTGGTATGTGTCTGACATATAGTCAGTCTTAGCATTCATACATTCCCAGGTGAAATTGAGATATGTGTTCTTTAAGTTATTTGCAGCATTCTTTTCGTTTGTTACAAAAATGCTTGTTCCGGAGCTGGTTTCGTTTTCATATACGCTCCAGCCGCCTGCTGTAACAAATATTACTCGTTCAATTTTTGGACAATTAAAGAATGCTCTTGGGTATATTACTCTGACGGCTGCTCCTATTGTGACTTTTTCTAGAGCACTACATGAACTGAAAGCATTTGTTTGTATTTCTTTCACAGTATCAGGTATCACGATTTCAGTTACAACACTATTATTTGCAAATGCTTGTGACCCTATTATTCTGGCCTTTTCCGTTATAACGACTTTTTCAAGATCGCTCTTGTAATACACGATAGCGTTGTCTTTGATATATGTGATTTCAGTCAATTTGCCTTTGTCCATATTGGCTATGAGAAGCGCATAAGAATCCGTATCCTCATAATACCCATCGCTGTACCAATAATAGAAATCTTCTTCTATTTCCGAATATTCAAATCCGACTTTTGACACTATCTGGCTGTATGTCATGTCCAAAGACAATGAGGTATAGTCAAAGTCATAATCCATCCTGTGTGAAACAGGTTTTGAGCCAAGATACCAATAATACGAAGTGTAGTCTTTAGACAAATAATTGTCGTTTTTGGATGCATAACTAACGTCTACTATTTCACCATCCAAAACCAATGAAGAAGTAACATACCAAGTCTCTTTAGTCTGGAAAGTGACACCAGATAAGTTCGGGCATCCTGCAAAAGCAAATGGTTCAATGTATTTTACATTAGATGGTATTGTCACATTAAGTAATGTTGAGCTTCCATAGAAAGTGTATTGCTTTATGGTTTCAACACTAGATGGGATAGTCAATGTTGAAACCAGTTTATTGTTATAGAACAACTGATGTGCTACAGACAAAGGATTAGAATATGGTCCGGAAAAGTCTATTTCGCACCATGCACCCAAGTCCAGAACGTATACAGCATACAAAGATCTACACCCAATAAAAGCATAAGTTCCGACACTCTTAAGCCCTGATGAAACATCTATTGTTTCAAGACTGCTGCAGTCCATGAATGCATATTGCCCTACCTTTGTTATTTTCTTTGGCAATATAATGGACTTGATTGTTTCGTTATTTGCAAATGCGCTGTCACCAATACTTGTTACATTTTCTTTTAAAGTGACATCTTCTTCAGTTGTCAAATAATACTTAAGTTCGGTTCCGTAGATGTATGTTATTTTCGTAGCTTTGCCATTTTGCATATAGACGCTCAATGTTCCATATGTGGTCTTATCCTGGTAATAAGACAAAGTGTACCAAGTATATACACCTTTGTCATAATTGTCATACAATCCGCCCACAGCTTTTTTTACTTGATCCAAATTGCTGTTAAGTTCTATGTCTCTATACTTATTGTAGCTATCCGGCAAAGCCAAAAGAACTTCTTGAGGCTCTGTTGTCTCTTCGCTTGTTTCCGTTGTATCAGGCTCTGTAGTTTCTTCAGTTACAGTTTCTGTAGAATCCTGAGTAGTTGTTTCTATTGTTTCGGTTTCAGACTCAGTTGCAGTTGTTTCAGTTTCAGTAACAACATCCGTTGTTTCTTCACCTATTTCACCATTGAACCAATAATATGTCATATACTTTTCGGTCAGGATTTTCGCATTATAGCTATTATCTTTTACAGATACTTTTGTTGCGTTTTCACCAGATTCTTTTATTGACACAACCCAATTATCCGAATCTTCAAAAACAACGCTGTTTAAATTAGAGCACCCTATAAAAGCACCTGTGGAAATCTTACTACACTCAGTATTGATTGTAACTTTTTCAAGCGTTTCACAATTAAAAAATGCATATCTGTCAATAGTTTTTACAGTGCTGGGTAAAACAACAGTTTTAGCTTTTGAATTTGTAAAGGCATATGTCCCAATTACTTTTATTCCACTAGGTACAATTACTGTTTCATCTGTACCTTTGTATTTTTTCAAAACATCATCGATTACTTCAAAATCTTTAGAATATACATTGCCTTCAGTGGTGTCAAGGGTCTCAAAAGACGTAGAAACGGTTGTCGAATCTTTAACACCTGAGTTACATGATGCGACAATAAAAATGGTTATGAAAATAAGTAATATTGAAAACAGCAAAGCTGGTATTTTTTTGTTCATAATATATGTTGTCTCCGTATTTGAGGAATAATATTCATTATAATGTTTGCGTTAAGTGTACCTTACATTATATATTAGGAAAGATGTAAAGTAAACTTTAATTTTACCTAATGCATATACTAGATGTGTGTTGTTTTTTTGAGTTGACGAGAAATGATTAACGAAAAGAAAAGTAAGTATCAAAAACAAAAGAATCCTTGATAATGAATTTCAAATCGTACATAATTTTTCCAGGATAACCTATTATGCTCACAATAGAAAAAATATATATCCAAATATCGTATTTTGGCTAACATTTTTCTTTTTTATGCCACTTAACCAGTGAAAGCGCTTTCGAGGTAAACAAATGAAAAAACAAGATCTGTCTACACTTTTGGATAAACAATTTCTGGACAAACTGTTTGGCTTTTGTTATTCCAGAACAAACAATCACTATGAAGCAGAAGATCTCTCATCTGAAATAGTACTTGAAATCATTAAGCAATCCAAGACAAATGGAGATATAGACAATCCCGAAACATACGTTTGGAAAATTGCTCGCAATGTATATGCCAAGTACTCAGAAAGAAGAAAAATAGAGAGAGTCCACTCTTATGAAGGTGATCCCGACGATGTATTAGCAAACGCAGTTGATGAAGAATATGACGACAGCGAAGACGAAAATCTTAAAAAAGTTTTTCGTGCCATCAGTTTTCTTTCCCGTTCTTACAGGGATGTCATGGTTTCATTCTATTTTGACGGGAAATCCACATCTACAATTGCAAAAGAATTGAACATCAAAGAGACTACAGTCAGGCAGAGATTGTTCAGCGCAAGAAACGAAATAAGAGACGAGGTTAACACAATGGATACAATTAATAGACCCACACAATTGAAACATATAGAATATGAGATATGGGGAACAGGCAGTCCGGCATGGAGTGATCCAAGAAATGTTTGTGATCGTGAACTGTCAAGACACATAATGCATCTCTGTTCCGACCGACCATATTCGGCAAAAGAACTGTCTGAAGAACTCAATGTCCCGATGATTTACATCGAAGACGAATTGAATATTCTGGAAAAAGGCGAATACGGAAGATATGGTGTTCTGAGAGAAGTTAAAGATGGCAAATATTCAATGAATTTTGTTTTGCTTAACAAGGAACAGACAATCAGGGCGTGGAATATTTATCAGAAGAATACTGTTTTTCTCTGCGATATCGCACTTAAATTCATCAAAGAACATGAGAAAGAATACCTGGCCGTTCCGTATCTGAATAAGAGTGTGACTTTGAATGATATCTTATGGTCACAAATACATAATATTGGACACATATTCAACAGAAAAGTCAAAAGCATTTTATCTGAAAAGTATTTTCCGAACGTAAAAACTCCTGACAGACCATTTTCCGTATATGGGTGGGAAGACTTTGGTAAAACATGGTTTGGAGGATGCGACGGTGCAAGTGCCAATAATGTTTTGGGGTACTCCTACATTCAGGTGCAGAACATATATAGTTCCTCAAAAGACCTACCTATATCAAAACATTTCAGTTGCGGTCTAAATATCGGAAATGATTCCAAAATGCAGATGGCAATCAGAGCAATAAATGGCCTGGATGTTTCAGTTTTTTCAGATATTGAAAAAGAAGTTGCAGCCAAGGCAATAGAAGAAGACTACATTTATCGTGAAGGTGACAAACTCTATACAAAATTTCTTGTCATTGAAGAGAAAAACAATGACATTCCGAACAATATATCAAATGGAATCACAGATCTCCTGACCGAACAGGCTGACAAAACAGCAAAAGAACTGGCATCATTTATCAAAAAAACACTCCCCGAGCATCTTGTCTGTGAATACAGATTCGTTGCAGACCTGGCTTCAATGCCTGTTGCAGAAACACTTATTCTTTCTCTTATAGAAAAGAAGGTGTTGAAACCTCTGGAAAAAAGACTTAATTCCGAAACAGTCTTTATGACAGTGAAAAAGTAGAATCGAGTAGGAGGTCACCCATTAGTTGAGTGACCGACCTCTCACACCACCGTGCGTACCGCTCGGTACACGGCGGTTCAATCAAATATGCAAGGACTCGTACTTCATTAGGATGTCAAAGTATCCTAATTGTGCGAGTCTTTCATTTGTTAATGTGGTCTGAAGAATACCACTATCTGCAACTGCCCAGTAGCTTTTCCTTGTATTGCCGTTTCTGTTGGCTTTCCAGGGTTCCATACCTAATTTGATTAGATTTTCGACCCTTGTTTTGGGCTTCTTCCATTGTTTCCAAATATACATTCGAATTCTTCTTCGAAGCCATCCGTTCCATGTTTCCATTGTTGTTTTCATGCTTGCAATTCTATAGTAGGTAAGCCATCCTGTCATATATACTTTAATGTTGTTAAGCACATATTCAAGTCTTCTGCCTTGGCTTCGAGAAGTCAGCTCTTTCAGCTTTTGCTTTGCCTTCTTCAAGGATTTCGCATGGACTCGAACGAAATATCCGTTCTTGCCCCTTCCCAGTGCAAAACCCAAGAACTTAAAATTTCGAATTGCTCCTACTGATACCGCTTTACTCTTTTCCTTGTTTACCGTGAGTTTCATTTTGTCCTCAAGGTATCTTGTACTTGTTTCAAGTAACCTCTCAGTTGCTCTTTTGCTCTTTGCCAATAGTACTATGTCATCTGCGTATCTTATTACTTTGACACCTCTTCTTTCAAACTCGTGGTCGAATTCGTTAAGATAAATGTTTGCAAGTAATGGGGAAAGTGGGCCGCCTTGCGGTGAACCCTCTTCCGTCTTCACGCATATTCCGTTTTCCAGTACTCCACTCTTGAGGTATCTCTTGATTAGTTGAATTACTCGTTCATCTTTGATTGTCCTTCTGAGAATGTTGATTAGCATGGCATGATTAAGTGTGTCGAAGTATTTGGACAGGTCCAGTTGTACTGCGTACCTATATCCTTGTTCCGCATACTCTTTTACTTTCTCTACTGCCATTTGAGCACTTCTGTTTGGTCGATATCCGTAGCTACCATCAATGAACAATGGTTCATAGATTGGTGTTAGTACTTGTGCTACTGCTTGTTGTACTA
>JAEEKG010000093.1 GCA_016282315.1 Clostridiales bacterium
TCACGGCCAGCGGTCGCCCTGCATTTATTGATGATCTTTTATCTGGTACGATTTACGCAGTTGCTAAGACCACCTAACAATGACCGACATTGAAAAACTATACACTCTGTACGGCAAGCCATTTTGTGTAAGAATCTTGCGTGATGGCAAGTTTGTACTATGTGAGTTTTTCATTCACTATATCAAACTCAAAGACTTCTATCGTGTTGTCTCAATGGCCACGGAAGAGTTTTTGAGTTTGATTTCATGTTGTACCTCACTCACAGAAGAACAGATTGGAAATATCCATCCTGAAGATTTTCTGAATTTGTTCTCAGAGTGTGTATTATTGAATAAGAATTTATTTAACGCGGAAGCACATAAGCAAAGCAAGACCTTCAAACTCGAATATATGAAGGTAAAACAAGAGGTTCTTGCGGATATGGTGGCTAGGTGTGGACTTCTTACGGGCAAGACATTCCCCGATGTGCTGAACAATTACAGCTTTGAGCAGATGATTCTGACGTTTGAGGCGAACATTAGATCAAAATCTATTGAAGGAGCGATTGAAACTGCCGCACTGCAACAAACACAGATCGGAACGAGTTGGGCGAAACAGAGCGACAAGAAGCGTGTAATGGATAAGATCGAGAAGAGACGGATAGAAGCGAACGAATTTGGACTGAATAAGAGTTAGTTATGGCGGACAAGAATTTAAGAATTTCGTTATCAGTTGAACTGGCTGGAGTAAAAGAGGTTGAGGAAAAGCTGAGAGAATTACAGAACAAGCTTGCGAACATCAACGCTACATATTTAAGCAAGTTATTCAAAGTTAATAAATTTAAAATAGACATCCCTGTTAATCTGACAGGTGTTGAGCAAGCCAAACAAACTCTTCAAAGCATCAATAAAAAGGCTCAAAGGACAGATACAGACAACACAGACGAGAATGCAAACGCATCAACACCGCATGCCGGTCTAGGAATTGATTGGAAAACGGCTATTCAGTTTTCCAAGATGAAAGCTATGACACCGGCGGCGCTGATGCAGATGGTGAGCCGAATAACAACACTGGAAGCGGCCTTTTCTGGTTTTATAGGGGTTCTTGGCGGTATTAGTATGAGGGTAGCGTTTACAACCGTTACCAAGTACACAAGAACGGTTTCAAGCGCAATGGGGGAATTGAAGAACGTTATTCTGTCTCTTACGGGGATGGATAAGATGTTCTCGGTGCAGGGCATCACCAATTCCATGATCGCCCTTGCGGACGTTACGAAGGAAATCAAAAAACAATCCTTACAAACAGGCATTGCCGTTGATGCGCTGTCTCAATATCGCTTCGCAATGAAGCAAGTAGGGGTTTCTGCGGAGAATTTTGGTTCTAATATCTCCTACATGGGGAAAGCCATCGTTCAGGCGGCGACTGGTGCGTCTATAGATGCGGGGAACGCATTCAAACGGCTCAAGCTCGACCCAAAAGAGCTTCGTCTGAAAGACACACAAACCCAATTTGAAGAGATCGCCAAAGCGATAGCGCAACTTCCTTCTGAAACCGATAAAGCGTCTGCGGCTCTTCTGATCTTTAATCGCTCCGGTTCTCAACTTCTTCCATTTATAAACAAATTCAGCGAGGGACTCAAACAGTCTGAAAGTGTTCTCGGTCAGCTTCCTCGATTGATACGGATTTATTCTTCAGAGTTTACTCAGTTTTCAAACAATATCAGCAATCTGCAAATCAAAGGCCAGCAATACATAGCTGGTTTTATGACGCAAGTGGTTCCATTATTGAATGAATATCTGCAAAAAAATCTCAAATTTGATTTTACGGACTTTGGAAAAGCGTTTGCAGATAATTTTAAAAGAACTAGCAGTAGTTTAGTTATTGGAGAAGATTGGACAGGTTTGCTTAATTCCTTTGTCCTTGATCTGATGGACGTTGTAGATAAAGCGCTTGTTAAAACAACAGAATATATCGGTGACGCTTTAATTGCTCTTGATTGGACAAAAATTACCGAAAAAATTCTTATAGGAACCGGACATTTTTCTGTAAAACTCTTTGAAAAAGCCTGGGATTTTACTAAAGGAGCGTTTACAGGTGAGAATTTACAAAATAGACAAAATGCGACATCTGCAAAAGAAGAGGAGTATAAAACTTTTCTTTCTAAACAAGGAATAACAGACGAGCGAATACAAGATGCTTATATTGAAAACGTCTATGTAAAGACTGGACAACAACGATATATAGAAGATTGGCTCAATCACAGCAGAGATTCAAATCTTTTAAAAAAATTACAAAAAGTTTCTGACAATCAATTTACCAAAGACGAATATCTTTTTCATGGTGTAAAGTTAAAAAACAACTTAGTAAGAAACCAACCGGAACTAAACAAGGAAGTTCAATCTTTATTGGCTCCATACATTATAGACAGCAATAAATTAGGTAATTACAAAAAAGATTTTTTAGACATAAAAGATCATTTTGAAAATAAAGGATACATTCCTTTACAGGATTCTTTATATCTCGAACGCTTATTGAAAGCGAAAAATGAAGATGGAACATACAAATACACAAAGAACGGTATTAACGTTGAAGATATTATTAGAGAATTAAGGGCTATTGTAAAAAGTGATAATCCTGGTGTTGAACACGAAATAATACAAGGAGAGTTTGTTTCTATTCAGAAGAATAGACAAAAACTAGAGGAAATACTTGCAAAGTATGAGCAAATAGTAGGAAAAGAAAATGCCTCTGATCTGAGAGAAAAATTATTAAAAAACGGTAATGGCAAAGAATTTTGGGATAATGAATTTTTAAAGAAAGCCATTGAAGAGGCGACTATTAAACTAGGTGATGTCACTAAGAAAAACGACGCAGAAAGAAACGATGCTTCCACCAAACTTACAGGGGCTATTAAAGATCTTAAAGATGCCACTGAAAGATTAAACAAAGAACAGCGAGATCGCGAACTGGAAAATTCCGCATATCAGAAAAGCCCAATTCACAGCGACACACAGAAAGCTGGCAGAGCCTCCGTTTTCATAGAGGACAGCAAGGAGAATTTAAAAGAGCTTCTTGCCGCATATAAAAAAGAGGAAGAAGTGCTAAACGAAACAAAGAATGTTCTTGGCACAGATGAAGAGTGGGTTTCGCAATGGGATACAGTTACAAAGAAGATTGAAGAACTTACTCAAAAAATAAAGGCATTAGAGGCAGAAGGAAGTATCGCAAGAGATAACGAAACAATTAAAAACATAAACCTTCAAACAGAGAAAGCTAATAAAGAAATTGAACAACTCAAGAACAATTTAGCAAAGCTTAAATCTCGACCTGTTTCCGGTATTGCTGGTGTCAAAGCTGTGGGCGAAGCTCAAAAAGAGTATGTTTCAAAACTCACTGAAGAGAAAACTAACACAGAATTAAACATAATAAGATATAAAGCACATGGTTTTGATGAAGATTCTGAGGTTGTTAAGAAAGCGACTGAAAGACTCGAAAAATTCAACACCGCTCTTGAACAGGCAACTACCGAAGCGGAACAATGGGCGCAGTCTGTCATTGTTGAAGGGGTACAAGAGACCGTTACACAGCGCAATACAGAACTAGGGCAGTTTGAATTTGAACAACTCCCAGAGTGGGCGGCAACAAACAAGCAACGATATGACTATCA
>JAEEKG010000094.1 GCA_016282315.1 Clostridiales bacterium
ATGATATCTGATCTTCCGTGGGGCGACAAGCAAACATACAACCTTATTGTTAATACAACAGGGTGGAAAATTAAAGATCTTGTTCCACTTGTAGCAGGGTTTGTAAACAAGTGGTTTGAGGAGTAAAAAACAAAAATTCAGCAGATGATGAACCAAACAAATTGGAATAATCATCTGCTTATTCTTTACTTGTTTTTGCAATGACTCTTCACAAATTCTTCGCGCGCGTATATAATATATAAAAAACCATGACTTAATAGTTTCAAGAGAGTGGCATGTTACAAAAAATAAGAAAACACAAGTTTCTGTTCAGTGAACTTGTAAAAAGAGATTTTAAAAAGAAATATAAAGGCACAATAGTAGGTATGGGGTGGAGCGCACTGTCTCCGCTTTTGACATTACTTATAATGCGCCTTGTTTTCACGCACTTTTTTGGCTCAAGCATTCCGCACTATACAATATATCTTTTTTGCGGCAACCTTGTATTTTCATATTTCAGAGATTCTACAACTCAAGGCATGGAAGCTCTTTCTTCGAATGCTCCGATTTTTACAAAATGTAATGTTCCGAAATACTTGTTTTTACTATCAAAAAACGTTGAATCTCTGATTAATTTCGGAATAACCATTATTATATTGTTCATTTTCTGTATAATTGACGGAATCACATTTACATGGAAATTTGTTCTGCTGATTTATCCTATATTAACTGTTTTTCTGTTTAACGTAGGTGTCGGTTTTATTTTGTCAGCTCTGAGAGTTTTCTATAAAGACATATCTTATCTGTGGAGAGTATTCACACTCTTGGTAATGTATGTGTCAGCAATATTCTACAGCACGAAAACTTATTCTGAGACAATTCAAAAGTTATTCTATATAAATCCGATTTACACGTATATTACATATTTCAGAAGCATTATCATTGATGGGGTTATACCATCAATTGAAGTTCACGCTCTGATGCTTATTTACGCAGTTGTGTTTACATCTATAGGTTTATTGATATACAAGAAATACAACCACAAATTCTTATATTATGTGTGAGGTGGCGCATGAGTATTCTTGAACTAAGAGATGTATCAATTAAATATATTACAGGCGACATCAAAAATGTCGGATTGAAAGAAACAATTGTCAGAAAATTGAGCGGCAAATACCACAAAAAAGAGTTTTGGGCAGATAAACACATAAGTTTCACACTTGAAAAAGGTGACTTTTTGGGAATAATAGGCACAAACGGAGCAGGAAAGACCACTTTGCTCAAAGCGATATCACAGATTATGGTTCCTAGTGAAGGAGTTGTAACTGTAAGTGGTTCAGTAGCTTCCTTGCTCGAACTTGCCAGTGGATTTGACGGGGATCTGACAGTTAAAGAAAACATTTATCTCAGAGGAGCTATCCTGGGTTATTCAAAAGAAAAACTGGTCAGGGAATATGACAACATTCTTGAGTTTTCCGAATTAAAAGAATTTGAAGACAGACCATTTAAGCAATTGTCTTCGGGAATGAAATCAAGACTTGCCTTTGCAGTTGCATCTTATGTGGAACCGGATATCCTTATACTGGATGAAGTACTGTCTGTTGGGGATGGCGCATTCAGAACAAAGAGTGAAAAGAAAATGAGAGAGATAATTAACGGAGGTGCCACAACAATAATGGTCTCTCATATCATCAACCAAATAAGGGAGATGTCTAATAAAGTATTGTGGTTGAACAAAGGAGAACAGGTTGCATTCGGTGACAATGTTGAAGAGTTGTGCGATGCATATTCCATGTTCCTAATAGATAAGGTTCTTCCAAGCAGTGAAGAAGAAATAAAAACATTTGCAGAAAAATACAGAAGTATCGAGAAAGAAAATGAGCAGAAAGAACAAAACGAAAAAAAAGATATTAAACATTAAAGATAGTTCACTTATCATACCGTTTTTAATATCCATAGTATTCTTTTTTGTAGTGCACATGGCGGCAGGAGACGGAATCAAGGGTATGTCTATGTTCACTTCCATTGTTGCGCTCATTTTGGTTATAGTTAAATTCAAAACATTTGCATCCAGAGTCAGATTTCCATTTGTAGTAATGACTTTGTATTTCATTCTGTGTGGAATATCTACTCTTTATGCGGTGTCAGGCAAATTTGCGATGCAGGAATTCTATAAAATGCTTGTTGCATTTAACTGCATCCTGGTATTTATGAGCATAGCGCCTGAAGGAAAAGAAAACACAGGCAGATGGATGTCAATATTCATTGAAGGATACTCATTTATATTATCACTTGTAAGTATAGATCTCATCTCCACAAGATTGCTGAGCACACCAGTTGTTGGATTTATTTCTCTGTTCAGCGGGGCATTTTCCGACTTAAAGGGTGTTGAATCCGGAGTGCGTATATTGTCAATAAGCGGTACTCCTAACGTTTACGCTGCCATTTCCAGCGTAGGTATACTCATAACTTTGGGACTTATAAAGAATTCAGTGAGCAAAAAGGAGAGAAATATTCATATAGCATCACTTTTTGTTCAAACAATGGGCTTCTTGCTCACCTTCAGTATGGGTGCTACAGCCGCTTTGGTAATAGCTTTTGTTGTATACATGTTTATAGAAAACAAAGAGAAAAAAGTGTCTCAGGTTTCACTTATGATCTTTGTTGTAGTTGTATGCGTAGCTTTGGCAATGATAATTTCACAGACATCATTCAGTCCGTGGGATGGATTTGATATAGTTCCTCTCCTCCTCACAATTGTGGGAGCAGGAATAGTGTGTGTGGTCGACTATTTCTTTGGCGAGAAAGTATATATGTTCTTTGCTTCAAAGAAAAAATTCACCACCATTGGATTAGTTTCAATTGTGGCATTTGTCTTTGTATTTATTATTTTGGCTGTTAATATAACAGGACCTGCCACTGTAGGTAAGAGTCCGGCTTTGAGAAGGGCATCATACCCGCAGCCCGGAGAATATACTATTGATTACGAATCAAATAAACCGATTACAATCAAGATAATGAGCCAGAATAAAGAAGAAACAATAATGCACACGGAAACAATCATTTATTCAGGCAGTGCTGATGGAGCTAAATTTGTAGTTCCGGATGATAGTCTTGTAGTATATTTTGAAGTAAGAAGTAATGAAACTGCAACTGTTAAGAGAGTATCTTATGTATCAGCTGACGGAAAAAAGACAGATTTGCCTTTGAAGTATTACTTATTGCCTTCATTTATGTCTAACAGAATCCAAGGCATTTTTGCAAATGAGAACGTAATTCAAAGAACGGTATTCTGGGAAGACGGAATGAAATTGTTTGCTAAGAATCCTATTTTCGGAAGGGGTCTTGGCGGATATCAGAACGGAATTATAGGTGTTCAATCATTTTTCTATGAAACAAAATATGCTCACAATCACTATGTAGAAGCTTTGGCTGATACCGGAATAGTAGGATTGCTATTGTTTGTTTCTTCTCTAGTTGTTTCTTTCATTGCAGTTATAAGGGAACTAAGAAAAAAGGAAGAAGGCCATTCTTTAGCTCCTATTCTGCTTGTGGCAATGGTGTTTATAACTTTGCATGCAGCATTTGAAGTTAATTTCAGCTATTACTCGTTTATTCCAATCGGATGGCTTGTCGTCGCAATGATAAGTACATGTTGCGACAGTTTCCCGCTAAATTTGAAGGATATATTTAAAAAAATCACTGCAGTTGTCTGCTTAGTGTTTGTATTGGTATTCACAGTTCTTATGGGAATGAACATAAGTGCAGAGAATACTTCAAATAATGAAAAGACTCTGACAGGACTTCAGAAAGCTATTTCAAAGGATCCGTTTGAATGGGCAGATCACATGGCTTCATATGTTCACAGTGTCACAAGAGTCGAAGTGAGTGATAAAATTAATCAGCAGGCAATGGAATATGCTGAGCGTTTGTCTAAACTTGATTCAAATTCTGTTCCTATTATTTTGGCAAGATTCTACTTCAGCCGGAATATGGTTGATGAAGGATTTGACATGATTTACAAATATGTCATGTATAGCGCTGCTTATGCACAAAAATGGAACGATTCATACATAGCTATAGACAGTTATTACCAAGCAATTCTTTCAGATAAAGATAAAAAACAGCAATATGAAGAAAAGACCATTTGGATCTCAAACACAATGACTGAATGGAATTCAACCCATATGGGAAGAATAACAGTTGACGCTAATTCCGTAAGGGTAATAACTACAGCATATTTATCTTACGCAGAAACATTTTTATCTGATTCCGACTCAAGAGGATTTGAAATATTGAAACAATATGTCAATTGTTTAGTAAACAAATCGGATATGACAAGAGTTGAAGAACTGCTGGAAAAATACACAGACAAGTTTGAAACCGGAGTTGTTGAAAAACTTATCGAAGAATTAAATGCAACTGCCGGAAAATAACACAAAGGAAAAATCATGATTAAGAAGAATCAAAGCTTTTTGAATATACTGAACATAATTACAGATATTCTTTTGATCTATGCATGCGTGCCGCTTTCATTCTATACCAGATATATAGTAATGCCTGATGGTATCGCAAATATGACTTTTGCCGAATACATGATTGTCGGAGCTATTGCAACGTTTGCAATTGCCTTGACTTATGGTCTATTCGGATTGTACCGCGTGAACAGAAGAATCAGAATTGTAAACCAATTGACTTGGGTTCTCTTTTCGTCTGTGATTAATATAGTATTGGCTTTTGGCATTCTGTTCTTGACTCATGATGAACACTATTCAAGAATTGCAATTGCGCTGTTTTACATTTTCTCAACTTTAATAATATCTATTAAAAAGGTATTAATGAGGCTTATACTAAGGTCTTTCAGAAAAAAGGGATACAACCAAAAGCACGTAATTATTTTAGGTCGTGGAGAAGGTGCAGCTAAGTTTATTAAGGAAATAGGCAGCGACAAAGAGCTCGGGTATATAGTAGAAGGATATGTTTCAAACAGCGAAAGTGATGTTTTAAAAGAAGAAAAATACCTAGGCAGTTATGACAAGCTTAAAGAACTGATAGAAAAGAAAAAGCCCGATGAAGTAATAATGGCAGCAGATGAAGAGAACTCATCACTTGTGTCATATATAGTTGAAAAATGTGACAATACCGGTGTGAAACTAATTGTTATTCCACAGATGTTCAACCTTATTTCGCACAGCTCTAAAATAGATGACTGGAATGGCTTGCCTTTGATTAATGTAAGAGCAATTCCACTGGACAATTTGGGAAATGCTCTGATAAAGAGGTTTTTCGATATATTGTTGTCATTCATTTTTATCATCATATCTTCTCCTGTAATGCTTATATGTGCCATAGGTGTAAAATTATCTTCAAAAGGTCCAGTACTCTTTAAGCAAGAGCGCGTAGGAAAAAACAAAAAGACATTTAAAATGCTCAAATTCCGCTCAATGGTAGTAAATGACAAGCAGGACACTGCGTGGAGCGG
>JAEEKG010000095.1 GCA_016282315.1 Clostridiales bacterium
AGATTGAAAGAAGCTCTCAATTCTTCAAAAGAACCTGAATCCATGACTGAATAATATTACGAATAAATAAAACAAACAGGTCGATGTGAAATCACGTTGACCTGTTTTTCAGTGCATTTTATTCTTGTTTGTTTTGTTCGCTATTGTTTTCTTCTTTATTGGTTTCTTCGCTCTTGTTTTCTTCGTTATTGGCTTCTTCGCTCTTTTTCTCTTCGCCTTCACTGGGCTTACCATCTATTGAATCTACAACTTTTTTGGCAGTTCCGGCAGCAGCTTTGCCCAAAGATTTTCCTGTATAACCGAAGCTGTGACCAACTTCACTCCAGCTCTCTCTTAGTCCGGTTTCTTTCGGCTCATTTGGATCTTTTTCTTCGTCCGAAGTCTTGTCATAGAGCTTATTTATTCCGACTTTAGCTGACTTTATAATAGCTTTTCCCAGTCCGGTAAAAGATTTTCCAAACCCTTTACCTGTATTTTTCCAATCATCTTTTACACTCATAGTAATAATCTCCAATAGTATCAGAGTTCAACAACAATTCTGTGTGTCTTTTTGTCGTTGAAATTCTGAATTGTTTTAACAAATGGTTTTCCGTCAACACTGAACTTTGTGTTCTTAGTTACTCTGTTTTCTCCTGTTACGGATTTTACAACAACAGAATACTTTGTGCCTTGGAAATTGATTTTATACTCATACTCTTTCTGGTCATTTCTCAATATAGGATTGATTTCAATCTCGTTTCCTTTGATTGTAAAACCAACTAGTTCCATGATACTGAGCATCAGCCAGCTGGCTGTACCTGAGAGCATAGGACCGATGTTTTCATTTGTTTCCGCATTAATATATTGAGTGCAGAATCTCGGATTTCCTTTTGTCTTGTATGGATGCTCCATTGTCTTATATGGCAATACAGTATCAAAAGCGTAATCAGCCAATTCCATAAGCTTTTTGGACAATTGTTTATCTTCAACTTGTTTAGCTGCTTTTATGAATGCTGCGCTTGCCATCATTTCGGCATGCTTGAACACGCCTCCGTTTTCTCTGTCGCCTTGGAAGTACGGGGAAGTTGTAGCATCACCCTGAATTCTTCCAAGTGCACTCGGAGAACACAACTTGATTCCGGCATCAATTTTCAGATACTTTTCAATTGATTCTACCATTTTAGCTATCTGGTATTCATTTGCAACTCCGCTGAGTACAGACCATGAAAAAGAATTGAGCCAATATGTTCCGTCGATATTATCATCTGCTGACAGACCATCGCCTTTTCCGCCAAGATAAGTAAACTTATCACTTGAGTTAATAAGGGCTCTGGCATAGAAATCATGTTTCCATGAAGACAGTTTAATCAGATCTGAATAATTTGATGATGCTTTTTCAATTAGTGAAGCTCTCTTTTTGTCTCCGACAATTGAACAAAGCTGGGATAAATTGTCCAGAGCCAATTTAGTTAAGAATGCATTCATTACGCTTTCTGCATCTTGTGAAATGTATCTGCTGCCAAATTCCTCATTGTTCTTTTCGAGTTGTTCTTTATATCTCTTTTCTTTTTCCGGACCATTGATCCAATCCGGATTAAGTCTTAATGTATCATTCCAGTCTGCCTTGTCGAGAAGAGGTAAACCATTCTGGCCAATACTAATATTCGTGCTGTAATTAATGATGGCAAATAAAGTGTCAAAAACGGTTCTCTTTTCATCGCATCCAGCCATCGGGTATTCTTCAAACAGAAAGTCAGTGTCATTAGACAGTGTCACATATCTGTAAACACCTTGGATCAGCCACAAAGCGTCGTCTGAGCAGTCACCTGGTTCTTTTCCGGTTGAGTAGAAATTGTGGTTAGCATATCCGAATGGGTAAACATTCTGTACCCATTGCACTAGCATGGATTTGGCTAGAGAAGCATTGCCCATGCCTACAAGATAGTGCATGGATGCAAATAAATCCTGAATCTCCCTGAATCCGATTTCTCTAAATGCCTTTTGGGTCCAGGCAAAAGATCTGGAAATGAAGCTTTGATAATAAACCTGGAACGGGAGGTTGTTGTTTATATATCCGTCATAGAGATAATCTTTTGTTTTTACTTGCAGGAAATCCGAATACTTAGCCGTGAATCGTTTTACTGAATCGAATGCTTTATCAAATGATTCACTTTTAACATATTTCTTTGAAAACTTTGACAAAGAATCAAGGAATGGTTTGTCATCACCATTTGGTATATATGAATAGCCTGTATATTCTTCGCAGGTAATTTCGCCATGCGCCTTTATTTCAATGTCCTTTGATACAGCAAAGAACGGGGCAATCTTCATTGTCAAGCTGGAAGGTAAAAATGCAATGTTTTCAGGATGTTCTACTGTTCCGTTTCCTACAAATTCTTCGTAATTTGTACAATAGGAATCCATGTATTTTTCATCCGAAACCACCATTGCAAATCTCTTTTGTGTTTTGAGATAATTCGGGTTAGGTTTTGGGGAAAGGGCTATTGCATTTTTGTTTTCGTCATAAACCACTCCGCCTTGCCATGTTACGCTAGCATAAATAATGTCATTCATGGCGGACTCCGGACTGGCAAGACCAAACATTCCGGTGAAAACAACAGAGAGTTTTCTAGATTTGTTCTGGGTATTATGGATTGTAACTCTCTGAGTTTCAATTGCATCAGGCATGTCTTTTTCAGATGGGAGGATGAATATGGTTCTTGTTATTCTCAGTCCGTCTTCTGTTGTATATTCATATTCAGAGTAGTTTTGACTATGCGTGCAAGTTGCTGTTTTAACATTAGTATTTACATCAAGTGAAGAAAAAATCTGTTTTCCGTTTTCACAAATATATATTTGTCTGTTTGAGGGTTCTCCATTTTGTTCAGGGTGAAGATTGAACAATGTACTAGTAACCTGCCTTGAAGCGCCGGCTCTGAAAGAACCTCTTCCGAATGAGTCGAGTGCACCTTTAGGTGTAGTCAACATAGGAGAAGGGAACCCGCATCTGTTTCCAATGAGAAGATTGACATCATAATGAGTGCCTATCTTGTTCAGTTTCAAGTCTAGTACGTGTTCACCATTTGGCCTGATTAAGCCTGGAGCAAGGATTATTTTGCCATAAACAGTCCTGATCGCATCATTTACTTCACTTGGGATAACAATTTTCTCATTATTATCTGTAATCGCAACTATTTTCTTATTCATTACAGAGACAAGCAGACTGTCTTCGCCTACTGAATCGACAAATGTCTTTACGACAGGATTGTTTAACATGTAGCTGCATATAGGTGCTTCATAATCAAGTCTGTCAAAACATAGAATTCTATTTTTGCTTGAATCAAGATAAACGGCATCACAGATGCCGACAATTTTGGAAAATACCTTTTCAGGTCTGATTCCACCATTGCTATACCTATCTCGAGCTGTTTCAACTACAAGTGCCATAATTACTCCTATTAACCAAGTGCAACATCGAGCGCCATCATCAAAGTAAATCCGAAAGCAAAGAATATGGTGCCCATGTTTGAGTGGGTTCCTTGTGCCATTTCAGGAACGAGTTCTTCTATTACAACATATATCATTGCACCTGCTGCAAAACCCAAGAAGTATGGAAGAGCAGATGTGATGAATGAAATTGCGAGCATTGTCAAAGCGGCTGCAATAGGTTCAACTACCCCTGACAAAACTCCATATGCAAATGACTTGCCTTTGCTTGCGCCTTCTTTGAGCATTGGCCCAGATACAATTGCGCCTTCAGGGAAGTTCTGAAGTGCTATTCCTATAGCAAGCGTTAGTGCGGCAGACAGAGAGATTGTTTCTTCTCCTGACATCCATGCTGCAAATACTACACCGAGTGTCATTCCTTCAGGAATGTTATGGATAGTAACAGCAAACATAAGCATTGTTGTATTCTTAAGTTTGGATCTGACACCTTCTTTTTCATTTGTGTTAAAGTGAAGGTGAGGAGTTAATCTGTCTATTGCCAGCAAGAATAGAATCCCTACCCAGAAACCAACTATAGCAGGCACAAAAGAAAATTTCCCCATGCCTGATGATTGTTCCATTGCGGGAATAATCAAGCTCCAGATAGATGCTGCTACCATTACTCCGGCAGCAAATCCTGTAAGAGCTTTTTGTAATTTTTCGCCCATTTCCTTTTTAAGAAAGAATACACAACCGGCTCCAAGCGTTGTGCCTAAAAAGGGAATAAACAAACCTAGTAAAACATTTTCAACCATAAATGGTTACCTTCTGATAATTTTGATCAATAATAGATTATTTGTACTGAGCGAGCATTTCTTCAACAATACTCTTAATTTTTGTAGCTGCTTCATCAATTGGAACATCAAATCTTGCAGATTTGTCTCTGTAGCTTACTTCTATTGCGCCTCTTTCGCAAGTCTTAGGACTTACTACAGCTCTCAGAGGAATTCCATAAAGATCAGCGTCAGCAAACATAGCGCCGGGTCTAACGTCTCTGTCATCATATAGAACTTCAACGCCTAAGGAATCAAGGTCACTTGCCAATTTATCTGCTACGCCAGAAACTGTTTCATCATCAGCTCTCAAATTGCAAACTTCAACTTGCCACGGAGCTATTGACATAGGCCAGATAGGACCGTAGTCGTCATGGCTTTCCTGACAAATGGAAGCAGCAAGTCTTCCTACGCCAATTCCGTAACAACCCATGATCGGGTTTTGTCTATTGCCGTCTTTATCTATGAATTCCATGCCCATGGACTTAGTATATTTTGTTCCGAGCTGGAATATGTTTCCTATTTCAATACCTTTTTTGATTACTATTGAATGTTTTCCGCAAACAGGGCATTCTGCGCCTTCATAAGATTTTGCAAAATCTGCAATGTCTGCATTAGGACAGTCTCTATTCAGATTGAAACCAGTGTAATGGTAATTAACTTTGTTTGCTCCGCACACTAGATTCTTTTCAGCGACAAGGGATTTATCAAAAACCATTCTGCAATCGGCTCCATTAACCGGACCAATGAATCCTTCAACTATTCCAGATTCAGCAGTAATTGTGGCAGCAGGGTGAATTTCGGACTTTAGATAATTTCTGAGTTTTGTTTCATTTACTTCAAGATCGCCTCTTAAGAACGCAATGATGTATTTGTCTGTTGCGTTTTCCTGGTAAACAACTGCTTTACATGTTGATTTAGGGCTTCTGTTTAGAAGTTTAGTCAAATCTGCAATTGTTTTTGTGTTCGGGGTTTCTACAAGCTCAAGAGGAGCTTCTTCAAAGGACAAATCAGGCTCAACTATGCAGTCAGCTGCTTCCATATTTGAACTGTATCCGCATTCAGGACAAATGACGAGAGTGTCTTCACCAATATCTGTCAAAGACATAAATTCATGAGAAACGCTTCCACCCATCATGCCTGAGTCACTCTTAACAGCTATAAAGTCTTTTAATCCGCATCTGTGGAATATTCTCATATATGCGTCATAGCATACTTGGTAATATGCTCTCAAGTCTTCCCAACTGGTGTGGAATGAGTAAGCATCTTTCATTGTGAATTCTCTTACACGGATAAGTCCGCCTCTGGCTCTAGGTTCATCTCTGAACTTTGTTTGGATCTGATATATCATGTAAGGATATTTTGTGTATGTCTGAGCAGCAACTCTGCACATCTGAACAGAAGCTTCTTCATGAGTCATACCTAAAACCATGTCAGTTCCGGTTCTATCTGTGAATCTGAGCAATTCGCTTCCTATTGAGTCATATCTGCCTGATTCTTTCCACAGAGAAGCTGGCATAACAACAGGGAACAATACTTCCTGTCCCCCTATGTTGTCCATCTCTTCTCTCATGATGTTTTCTATTTTTCTTGTGATTCTCTTTGTCGGTGGATAGAGTGAATAGATTCCTGCTCCTACTCCCTTAATATATCCGCCTCTGACCATTATTGAGTGGCTCTCTATAGTACAATCTGCAGGTGCATCTTTAAAATGCTCTCCTACCAGTTTAGATACTTTCATTATCATGATTTGTTTTCCTCTTTACTTTTTGTATATTTCTTCTTTTAAGATCCCGACATAAGGAAGGGCTCTGTAATTTTCATCATAATCCAGACCATAACCGACGACAAAATAATCCGGTATTTCACGACCTACGTAGTCCGATTTAAAGTCAACTTCACGTCTAGATGGCTTGTCAAGCATGGTGCATGTCTTAACACTGCATGCGCCTTTTTGTTTGAGATATTTTACAAGATAAGACAGTGTCTTTCCTGAATCTATAATGTCTTCAATTATGAGGATATCGCACTTGTCTATGTCTTTTCTTCTTATGTCAAGGATAATATCTATAACACCTGTGGACTTTGTCCCTGAACCATATGAAGAAACTTTCATAAAGTCAATTTGTACGGGAATGGAGATTTTTTTCATCAATTCCCCCATAAAAACCACAGAACCTTTAAGTATTCCAAGTAAGAGCAAATTTTTGCCCTTGTAATCCTTGCTTATTTGATTTGCCAAACCTGTTACGATATCGTTCAGTTCCTGTTCGGATATTAATACTTTTGCAATGTCCTGATTCAATTTAGTCTGCCTCTTTCTCGTAATAATATATTGTTATACTGTTTTCGTTTTCCGCTAGATTGTCTTTTGGCGGATAGCCCGGATACCATACAACTTCATTGTCAAGTTCAAACACCGGTCGGATGTTTCTTTTGTAATCCTCTAACCTTGTGCTGAATTTTTTGATGTTTCTTGTCATCTTCCAAAACTTGTATGAGTCTTTAGCAGTCCAGCTTCTGACCAATAGTTTTGAAATGTCACTTTTATTGAATACAGCCTTTCCGACTAAAGCATATCCCGGTTCATCATTTTCTTTGTCTGAAATAATAAAACCTTCTTCAAATCTATCAAATGAAAAGGTGTGACAATACTCAAGTCTATAGTCGTTTTGAAGATCAGACTCTTTAACCATGATGAGCATTCCGTCTTTTATTATTGCTGCAATCTTGCCGGGCAAAATGCAACTTGTGCCTTCCTTTTCGCTTGACAGCATATTCAAAACGGAATCAATGTGTTTTTTCTCCAGAGTATTGCCATAAATAATGGTTACAACTCTTGAAGAAATAGCTCTGTGTGCCTGGTTAAGTTCCCTTACAGGAAAACCTTTAGGTGAGACGTGTTCACTGTAAAAAGCTCTTGACTGACTGTCTAAATAATCGCAGTCATCTGACACTATATCTGACAGTGAAGATACATTTGATTCAGCATTTGAGTTAATATGTTTTAATCTCGGTACAATTTCACTGCGTATAAAGTTTCTTGTGTAGTGAGTATCCATATTTGTCTTGTCTGTGACAAAACTCAATTTATTCTTTTCAATATACTCAATTATCTGCTGGCGCGTTGTTTTTATAAGAGGACGGATAATTGTGTGTGTTCCTAAGGGTCTAGAATAGGGAATACCCCTGACCCCGTTTATTCCGCTGCCTCTTACACAGTTGAAGAGCACTGTTTCAAGATTGTCGCTTGATGTGTGAGCTAGAGCAATATATTTTATGTCATTGACATCTGCACTTTTTTTTAATATCTGGTATCTACAATTTCTTGCTGTTTCTTCAATTGCGTGTCCTTTGGACAACTCCAGAACATTAACTCTTTCAGAATAGAAATTGCATCCGTATTCTTTGCAGATGTTTTTGCAAAACTCTTCATCCGAGTCAGCGTCTTTTCCTCTCAACATGTGATTGACATGAACTGCATAGACTCTGTCTTTTCCCAGTTCTTTAACTAAGCAGTCAAGCAACACCATTGAGTCCGGTCCGCCCGAGAACCCGACAATTACTTTGTCTAATTCTTCGGGGAGCTTGAGGGTAAGTTTGTTATCAATCATTTTCTGATACATTAGATGCTATGGATGAGAATTTGGTGTATTGCGGAGACCAAGCAAGATCCACGGTTTTAATTGAACCATGTCTGTTCTTAGCAATAATGCATTGAACAATGTTTGCTTTTTCGGGATTGACTTTGTCCTTGTCGTAATAGCTGTCTGAGTATAAGAACATTACCAAGTCTGCATCCTGCTCGATTGATCCTGATTCTCTCAAGTCTGAAAGCATTGGCTTTTTGTCACTGCTTCCTCTCTTTTCATTGCTTCTTGAAAGCTGGGCAGCACATATAATCGGAACACCCAGGTCTTTAGCCATGATTTTAAGATTTCTTGTGATTTCAGATACTTCAACAACTCTGTTTTCAGTTCTTCTGTCGCCTGTTACTAGCTGCAAATAGTCAACAATTACCAGTCCCAGATTATGCAGTCTTCTGAGTTTAGATTTCATTTGCATAACTGTAATGCCGGAAGTATCATCAATGTAAATGTTTGTTTTAGATAACTGAGCTGCTGCATAACCGATTTGCGTTTGGTCATCGGTTGTCAGTTTGCCAGAGCGCAAATTATAGCTGTCAACCAAAGCTTCACTGGCAAGCATTCTTGTAGCTAATTGTTCAGCTGACATTTCAAGTGAGAATATAGCGACCGCTTTTCCTGTGCTTTTTGCAACATTAGCAGCAATATTCATTGCAAAACTTGTCTTTCCCATACCAGGACGGGCACCGATGAATACCAGATCTCCTTTACCAAGACCCACAATAACTTCATCCACAGTGGAAAAACCGGTTGGTATTCCTTTTGCGGTTTCAGGATCTGTTTTGAGAAGTTCGATATGGCTCAAAGACTGCATCAGTGCTTCGTGCATGGTCACAAATTCGTTTGAATCGCGGTTGTTTGACAATTCATATATTTTTTGCTGAGCATTGTCTAAGACCTGATTTACATCAGCACCGCGCTCCATAGCAGAAGATTCAATTTCTCTTGATGCTGTTGCAATTTTTCTCAGCATACTGCTGTCACGAACAAGTTTAACCCAGTCATCCATGTTGTTTGAATCCGGGAATGAACCTATGAATGCTTCCAGTTCTGCAGCATATTTTTTGAATTCAGTATCTGTTAAAGATTTTTTTACAACATCCATGACCGACGCATAGTTAACGCCATTCAATTCCATGTTGACAATCTTCATTGCTTCAAAAGTTGTCGCGAAATTCTTGATGTAAAAATCTGAAGGTGACAACTTTCTTTCTACATCTGCAAACATATCAGGATGTATCAGCAACTTGACGATTATACTCTGTTCAGCTATCGCCTGAAATGGTAGTGTTCTATCTAATTCTGCCATGATTAAATCCTTTACTGTGTAACAACAAGGTTGATTTTTGCAACTACTGATGGATGTAACTTAACATCTATGGAGTAACTGCCGTATGCTTTGATTGGATCTGTTAATACTATCTTCTTTTTGTCTACATCTATTCCGGCTTGCTCTTTAAGCTTTTCGGCCAGATCTTTAGATGTGATTGCGCCATAAAGTTTTTGACCTTCGCCTGAAGCAGCCTTTATGACAATCATTGCACTCTCAATTTTTTCCTTTAGTTTCTGAGCATTTGCTAAATCAACAGCTTCCTGATGCTTTTTAGCTTCTTCTTTGCTCTTCATCTCGCTTAAAACTTGTGCACCTGCTTCAACTGCCAGTTTTCTTGGCAACAAATAATTGCGCGCATATCCGTCAGAAACATCAATAAGTTGTCCTTTTTTTCCTTGTCCTTTTACATCTACTAATAATACTAACTTCATAATCTCCTCCGCGCGTAATAAATAGTTATATTATATTAGCATAGGAAATAAATTGAGTCAACAAAATGGACAACGAAAAACAAAAAACTTCGGTCAACAAACTGTGTACAATTTGCATATGATATCTGAAAATGGTAAAATCAAAATAAACAAGTTGCTTTTTTTGGAGGAGAACTATGTCAATTATCAAAAGAACTATTATTGTTTTGTTGGCAATAAGTGTTTTATTGTCAATTGTGTCATGTTCTCAAAGCCATGAGATGGAAAGCAATATTACAGAAGAAGAGACAACATTTGCAACACAAATAGAGAGTACAACTGAAACAACGAGTAATCAGGAAACGGATGTTTCTATTGAGACTACTACTATAGATGAACCGTCTAATTATATGAATGGGTATGACCCTATAGCAGAAAATGTCGGAAAATATGTGGTCGTTGAATACAATCCTATGTATTGTTCAATTGAGTCTGAAGTCAAACAAAATGTGGGTTCAAAAGAAACTGTTGTTTTAAAAGTCACAATGCATGACGGATATATTTTTGATGGATGGTCAACAGGAGACTACATTTGCAACAAGGCAAAAGGTGTTGGTGTAATCAACAAAGATACATATTCTCTGACAGTAAACAGCACAACAAAAGTATTTGTCAACTGCAGCATGCATGTAAGATATGACTGTAACGGCGGACTTACAAAGGATAACAAGAGCATTCTTGATACAACATATTGCGTATCCGAATACAAGTGTCCAAGTACCTTGCCGGATCAAGGGTATTTTTCAAGAGAAGGATATGTTTTGTCAGAGTACAATACTGAACCTGATGGCTCGGGAAAAGCCGTGAGTATGGGTTCAAAAATACGAAGTGATTCCTCTTCATTGACTCTTTACTGCATTTGGCTTAAAGAAGACAGCTTTCAAGATTTTGAATACACAAAAGGCAGTGGAGTAACTATTACAGGATACAAAGGGAACAAAAAAGATGTTGTTATTCCTGAAAAGATAGATGGTTTAGATGTCACAACTATAGCAAAAAAAGCATTTCACGATGTTGATATAGAAACGGTTTTTCTGCCAAAGACAATAGAAACAGTAAACAGAGGATCATTTTATAAATGTAACAACCTTACATCAATAGTTTTCTTTGATAACATTCTTTCGTTTGACAAGGATTCCATAGCTGAATGTCCGAGTTTTAAATATGTAAGGATAAATGCGGTTTTGGACATGTATTATGGATGGATGACCGGAACTTATTGCAAGACTGACAGGCTGATATGGGCAGAGGATATGAAGAAATTCATTTTCTATGGCGGATCAGGTACTCTGCACGCAATAAAATGCGACATGGTAAAAGAAGAAATCGGTGAAGAATATTTCATTATCAACATGGGAGCAAATGCCAATGTTTCTTCTGCATTCGTTTTTGAAGGAATCAAAAAGTGGTTAAAAGAAGATGATATAATTCTTTGGTGTCCCGAAGCCAGTGGCGCAACTCTGGGAAAAACAGATATGACGGGAAGTCTTGGCATGAGAAACATAGAAGTGTATGTATGTGGCAATTACGACTTTTTAAAAGGAGTGGATGTCACGCAATACCAAGGGTTTTTCGATGTATTGATGACTGTTTTTTCGCAACACCCGGCTAACACGACATCATGGGAAATGGGCAGTATTGGCTACAATTGTTACGGAGATTCCGTTTCAGCTCCTAAGCAACAGTTATTTGATAATTCATACAATCTCCCTATCGTAACTTCTTCAGCTTATTCCAGAATGCAAATGATGATCAAAGAAATGAAAGCCATCGGTGTAGATGTTTGGTTTTCTTACGGGGTAATGGATGAAACAGGCACAGGTTTTACAAAAGAAACAGTAAAGCAATATGAAGAAAGCATCAAGAACACATTTGATGTTACAATCATTTCGGATTTTTGGGATTGTCTTGTGCCTCACGATTGCATGGCGGATTCAAAATGGCATGTAACACTGGAAGGAGCAAATATACGAACAACGCGGATTATTAAAGATATATTAAATCAGTTTGAAAAGGTAAAAAGCACTTGAGTTGACAAAAGTGCTAAACGAAATATAATAAATCTAGACGAAAAACAAAAGGTGAAAAATTGGAGGAAAAAATGTCTAATTTCAAAAAAATCATTGCAGTTGTAATAGCACTTGTTATGGTTCTGACAATTGTAGCGTGTACACAAAACACCCAGACTGAGACCACTTCAGGTGATAAAACAGAAAGCACAACGACTGCTGAGAAAACAACCGGTGACGGAACAACTCTGAATCCTTCAACAGAAGAAACAGCAGGAACCGAAACCACTTCTTCAAGCGAGGAAGTAACCACAATTGAAACAACTGAGA
Source organism: Clostridiales bacterium (assembly GCA_016282315.1). Taxonomy (GTDB): domain Bacteria; phylum Bacillota; class Clostridia; order Oscillospirales; family CAG-272; genus CAG-841. The sequence continues at coordinate 12,028 of JAEEKG010000095.1, forward strand.
CAACCACAGGAAAAGATCCTGTCGAATATATAAGCGGATACGATCCGGTCGACGAAAAAGTCGGTTCATACGTAACACTTGAATATAACCCAATGTACAGCTCAGTCAAGAGCGAAGTCAAAAAAGGTCTTGGTTCAAAAGAGACAGTGACACTTACAGTCACAATGAAAGATGGATATGTTTTTGATGGATGGACATCAATAGACTACTTATGCAATTTGCCTAACTACTCAGATACAAAACCCGAAACAGTAGCAAAGCGTAAAGCTATATCTGATTCCGTTACATATACTGAAACATATTCATTTACTGCAGATAAGGACATAAAAGTATTTGTCAACTGTAGCATGAAAGTTGTTTATGACGCAAATGGCGGAAAGACAAGCAACGGAAAAACAAGTTTGGACACATCATTCTGTTTATCTGAATTCAAATGCCCTAGCACTTTGCCAGATAAAGGATATTTCACAAGAGACGGATATGTACTGAGTGAATATAACACAAAAGCTGACGGCACAGGCACTGCAGTAAGCCTTGGATCAAAAATAAGAAGCGATTCTTCAACACTTACTCTCTACTGCATATGGCTTAAGACAAATGAAGCATCGGATTTCACATATTCAACAGGTTCTGAAATCACAATAACAGGCTACAAGGGAACAGCAAAAGATGTTGTCATTCCTGAAACAATAGAAGGCAAGAAAGTAACCGTTATTGCTGAAAATGCTTTTAACGGAAAGAGCATAGAAACAGCGTTTATTCCTAAAACGGTAAAAACTGTTAAAGCTAAAGCATTTGTAAACTGCTCAAGTCTTACAACAATTGTATTCTTTGACAATGTGTCATTTGAAGAAAGCTGGTTTGATCCGAGCAGCGGAGTTGTTTCCAAATGTCCAAACTTCAAATATGTCCGTGTTAATGCGGTTTATGACATGTACAATGTGGGCTGGATCACAGGCACATACTGTAAGACAGACCGCCTCGTATGGGCAGCTGACATCCAGAAATTTATCATCTACGGCGGATCAGGATCCCTTTATGGCTTTGATTGTTCACAGATAAATGATAAAATCGGCGAAGACTATGTTGTAATCAACATGGGTGCAAACGCCAATACTTCTGCAGCATTTGTGTTTGAAGGAATGCAAAAGTATTTAAATGAAGGAGACATAGTTCTCTGGGATCCGGAGCCAGGCAATAACACACTCGGTGAGGCTCAGATTGGCACAAGAGCAGTTGAGTTCTACATGTGCGGAAACTATGACTTTTTAAAGGGAGTAGACGTTTCTAAATATCAAGGATTCTTTGGTTCTATCTCATCCATCAATTCTTCTCACAGATCTGCAATAACATCCTGGGAATGCGGAAGTATTGGATACAACTGCTACGGAGACTGTGTGTCGAATAGAGATTTTGAAGACAGAGAATGCTTCTACAACTTCGGATATTTCGGTTGGTATGATTATTCCAGAATGTCATCACTCATTGATGAATACAAAGCAAATGGAATTGATGTATGGTTCACATATGCCGTTATGGATGAAGAATGCGGCGGCACTGAAAAGGAAACAGTAGACGAATACATAGCAAACATCAAAGAAAACTTCAATGTAACCATTATTTCGGATTTCTATGACTGCTTCGTTCCTCACGAATACAGATGGAACTCAGAATGGCATCTGACTGATGAAGGCGCAATATTCAGAACAACAAAATTGTTGCCGGATATTTTGGCTCAGTTTGCAAAAATGGGAAAAGACTATTAATCAGAATTATTAAATCTAAACGTGGGTCAGGCTTGTGCCTGGCCCTGTTTGTCACTCAAAAAGAATTGTTTGCAGATTGTTGTATTAACGGTATTTAAAATATATAATTATTGAGTAGTGATGGAAATGAGGAGAGGAATACATGTCAAAAGCATTAAAGTTTATCTCGGTAATACTGGCTTTATTAATGGTATTAACAATTGTTGCGTGTACGCAAAACAAACAAGACGTGACAACAAATGTTGATGTAACTGAAACCACTGAAAAAACAACAGCTTCTACCAGCAGAGACATGGTTACAACAGCTGAAACAACAAGTAAAATTACAGATACAACGAAAGAAACCACTGTCAATTCAACAACAGAAAGTGAAACCACTGAACAGACAAGTGCTGTTACGGATGAAACTTCTTCATATGATATAACTACCACAAGTGAAGAGACAACAACTCACACAGACCCTATTGTTTACTTGGACGGATATGACCCAATAGCAATAAAGGTAGGTAGCTATGTTGTCTTAGAATACAATCCAATGTATTGCTCTGTTGAAACAAAAGCTGAAAAGGCTTTGGGGTCAAGAGAAAATGTTACATTGACCATCAAAATGAAAGATGATTATATTTTTGACGGGTGGTCAAGTGACGATTATATCTGCAACGGAAAGACAGCAAATGTGTTGTCAAAAGACTTGACATATTCCTTTACAGTTAACCAAGAAACCAGTGTTTATGCAAATTACAGCATGCATGTTAATTATGAGGCAAACGGCGGAAAGACTGCAGAGGGAAAATCATCATTCAGTACTACTTTCAGTGTTTCAGAGTATAAGTGCCCGAGTACATTGCCGGATCAGGGATATTTTACAAGAGATGGCTATGTGTTGTCTGAGTACAACACAAAGGCCGATGGTTCAGGACAAGCAGTGAGTCTTGGATCAAAAATAAAAAGCGATTCATCAACCTTAACTCTCTACTGCATTTGGCTTAAGACTAATGATGCTTCGGATTTCAAATATTCTAAATCTTCTTCAATTAAGATTATAGGATATAAAGGTTCGTCTAAAGATGTAGTAATACCTGAGACAATTGAGGGATTGCCCGTTACATCAATAGCAAGCAGTGCTTTTGACGGAGCATTTATGGAGACTGTGTTTATACCGAAAACTGTTGAAACAGTTGAATCCAAAGCTTTTGTCAACTGTTTGAATCTGACCACTCTTGTTTTCTTTGATAACATCAGTTTCCAGACTAAATCAGGTGATCCTGTTTCCAAGTGCGACAATTTCAAATATGTCAGAATTAATGCTTATTACGATATGTATTATGTAGCCTGGATAACTGAAACATACAATAAGATTGACCGCTTGGTATGGGCTGCTGACATGAAGAAATTTATTATCTATGGTGGTTCAGGTACTATAAACGGTATTGACAGCACTATCATCGACAGCGCAATAGGTCAAGATTACGTAGTAATAAATATGGGCGCCAACGCAAATGTAACTTCAGCTTTGGTATTTGAAGGAATGCGCAAGTGGCTGAATAAAGGCGATGTTATCCTTTGGGATCCTGAACCCGGTAACAACACATTGGGCGAAGCCAAAATAAGCACTAGAACAGTAGAGTTTGTTATCTGCGGAAACTACGACTTTATCAAAGGAGTTGACGTTACTAATTATTCAAACTTTTTTGCTTCTTTATCCAACATTAATTCTTCTCACGAATCAGTTCAGACATCTTGGGATTGGAGCCACATAGAAATAAATTGTTATGGTGACAATGTCAAGATAAGACAGCATCAGGACAAAGAATATCGATATAAATTTGATTATTTTTCCAGATACGACTATACGCACATGTCATTTGTAATTGATGATTTAAAAGAAAGAGGCATTGAAGTTTGGTTTTCATTTGCTGTTATGGATGAAGAGGGAGAAGGCCTTGAAACTTCCAGAATCAACGAATATATTGATAACATAAAGAGTACATTCAATGTGACCATTATTTCTGATTTCTATGACTATATCATTGCAGATAAGTATTTCTTTGATTCTGAATGGCATCTTATTAACGAGGGCGCAACACTCAGAACCACTAAATTGATTCAAGATATATTATCTCAATTTGCAAAAATGGGTATTAAATATTAAGGGGTAAACTTATGTTTTCCGACACGGATTTGATTTTCAATTCAATATGGCCACTGGCACTGATAGTGCTATCCGTTGCTATTGCCATATTAATGAAAGCAACAAAGCTCAAACTGGTTTTCGGTATTACGGGCGCAGTTGTTTTTGCAGGATCAATTGTTGTTTTGATGGCAATTGGTGCCTCACTTGCTGATGTTCTTATTTACATTACCGCAGTGTGTTTATCATATGTAATATGCGGACTTGTAAAGGGAAAGAAGGATGAGTCATGACTTTTAACAGTTTGCAATTTCTTATCTTCTTCCCGATTGTAGTAGCATTGTATTTTATCTTGCCGAAAAAGATAACAAAATACATGCTTTTGATTGCCAGCTATTATTTTTACCTAGCGTGGAATATTAAGCTAATCGGACTGATTTTATTTACTACAGTAGTCTCATATGTCTCAGCAAGAATTATTGAAAAGAAGGAAAGCCAAAAAGTAAAAAAAGCCTGTATTGTAGTAACTTTGGTTGCTTGCTTGGGAGTATTGTTCTTCTTTAAATACTACAACTTTATGGCCGATTCTGCCTCATTTTTGTGGGGACTTGTAAGCGGAATAAAATATGACTGGACATTGAACCTGGTCTTGCCTGTAGGTATTTCTTTCTACACATTCCAGACTTTGTCTTATGCCATAGATGTCTACAGAGGACAGGAGAAGGCAGAACATGACTTTTTCCTGTATGCTTTGTATGTTTCTTTCTTCCCGCAGCTTGTTGCTGGACCAATCGAAAGACCCGGAAACCTCATTCCTCAATTAAGAGAAAAACACAAGGTCAATTCAAACGATGTAAGAGTCGGATTGTGGATGATGGCATCTGGTTTTTTCAAGAAAATTGCAGTAGCGGATTTTCTTGCGACATACGTAAATTCAGTTTTTAATTCTGTAGATAGTGCTACAGGATTTGGTGTGCTTGTCGCATCAATAATGTTCACAATTCAAATTTATTGTGACTTCTCAGGATATACAGATATTGCAATAGGATGCGCCAGAATCATGGGCATCAAACTTATGAAAAACTTTGATATGCCTTTCCTGTCCAAATCGATTAAAGAGTTCTGGAACAGATGGCACATCAGTCTTTCCAGCTGGCTCAGAGACTATTTGTATTTTCCGCTCGGCGGAAGCAGATGTTCTAAACCAAGACATCTTATCAATATCCTTATAGTTTTCCTGGCAAGTGGTTTGTGGCATGGAGCTGCATGGACATTTGTCATTTGGGGTTTGCTCCACGGCGTTTACAGGATTGTTGAAGAGCTGCTCAGAAATCCATCATCAAAGTTCAGACAAAAACTGGGAATTAAAGAAAACTCTAAGGTACTGGGAGTTTTCAAAACAATAGGTACTTTTATCTTAGTTTGCTTTGCATTCATATTCTTCAGAGCAAACAATTTTGATGATTTATCCAAGTTGTTGACATTGTTGTTCACTTCATGGGGAAATATTCCTTCAACATTGACAAACATGGGACTTACAGCTTCAGCTATCCTCTACTTTGTAACTTCGATTGGCCTTATAACGGCAATAGATTTTACTACAAAGAGGGGCGAAGAGAGCTTAGAAGGAAACGAATCAGCCAAAATGTCTGCTGCCATTTGTTTGTGGGCGGTTGTAATAGCGTGGATGTTGCTCAACTCCGTAGGTGGAGCAAGTACATTCATCTATTTCCAATTCTGATGAAGGGGGAAGCAGTATGAAAAAAAGCAATAAAGTATTGATAATAGTTCTCATATGCATAATTCTCCCTTTAATCATCATTCTTGGAACAGGCTTTTTATTGCCGGCTCAATTCAATGACACTTACATGGGAGAATTGGCAGAGAAGACTGACAGATTGTATTCAACAAAAGGTGAGAAGATAATCATAATTGGTGGAAGCAGCGTTCCTTTTGGAGTTGATTCTAAACTCCTTGAAGAAATGGTTGGAAGACCGATTATAAACTTCGGTCTATACGGATCAATAGGCACTAAAGCAATGCTGGATATATCCAAAGGTGCAATTAATAAAGGAGATGTAATTATTATCGCTCCTGAAACCGATGCTCAAACCTATTCACTGTATTATGGTGCAGATTCAGTATGGCAGTCGTGTGACGGCAACATTTCTTTGTTGTTTAAAACCGGCGGAGACAATGCAAAAGCAATGTTTGGTTCTTATTGGAAATTCTGCACTCAAAAAATGAAGTATATATTTAAAGGTGAAAAGCCTCAGACAAGCGGAGTATATTCCAAGAGTTCATTTGATGAGTATGGATACATTGTATACGACAGGCCATATAACATAATGGAAGGAAGATATGACCCGACGTCAATTATCAAGATCAACAAGGACATAATCAGCGAAGACTTCGTTGATTACTTAAATGAATATATAGAATTCGCTGAGAAAAAAGGTGCAAAAGTATATATGTCTTTTTCACCTATGAACGAAGATGCTCTTGATCCTGATACTACACTTGAAGATTTGGAAGAATTTGTTGGATATTTGAAAGACAATCTCAAGTGTGAGATTATGTCAGATATGAATAACTATATCTATAGATCAGGATACTTCTACGACTCAAACTTCCACATGAATAATGCCGGAGCAATAATGCACACATCTAATTTGGCGCATGATATTGCCAATGCATTGGATATTGAAATCAAAAAAGAAGTAGAAATACCGAAAGAGCCCGAAGTTCCTGTTATTATTGATCCTATTAAATATGAATATGATGAAAATGAAGTATTCTTTACATTCAGAGAGACTTCAAGCGGATATATTATTACCGGCGTAACCGAAAAGGGAAAAGAACAAACTATACTTACAATCCCACTTGCATACAACGAGAATAAGGTTTATTCATTGGATCCGGGAGTATTCTCTGACTGTGATAAATTGAAAGAAGTATTTGTGACCGAAAACATCTCATATATCATGGACGGAGTATTTGAGGGAGCAAGCAATCTTGAAAAGGTTCACATTCTGAATGAAGATCCGGATAGAGTAACGGTTAACAACCTCTCCGGAGATCTTGTAAAAGGCATGAATAAGAATGCTAAATTCTATATCAAATCAAGTGCATATACAGCATTCATAACGAACTATTTCTGGGGAGTATATACTGATTATCTTGAAACAGAATAGTTAAGGGAAAAAATAAAATGGTTGAAAAGACAAAATCTCTTCAACCATTTTTTTGATGAGTGAACTACCCACCACCTGTTTACACTTAGGTGGGGGCTTCATAGATGATTTGCATCATCCAATCTTTTTTACTCTTCGATGCAGGTATCCCCACAAGCATAAGGAGTCTAGCCCCGGCGTCCCGACCGGTTATGTAATCCTTTTCGCACTCTTTCTCACAATTCAT